>JAQCNK010000292.1 GCA_028275075.1 Haloarcula sp.
GGGAAAGAGCAGGTACAGCGTCGCCACGGCCGGCAATCGACGGGCAGGGTTTAAGTATGCCACAACAACATTGACTCACAATGGGTCTCAAATGCTCCGTCATCGGGCACAAGTACGGTGAGGCGGAAATCGAACGCGAACGGGAGGAACAAGGCAGCGAGGTTGTCATCACGATTGAGGAACGTGAGACCTGCGAGCGGTGCGGAAAGACGCGTATCGTCTCCGAGAACAAGGAGGTGACTGCTATCGAGACGCCGTCGGAGATTGCCGGCGATATGCTCGATGACGATGCAGCAACGGCAGATGAAGACGCGAATACGGCAAATCGGTCGGCCGAAGACGGTCCGGCGGATGATCTGGAGCCGGACGAACAGAACTCGACAACAGTCGGCGGGCACAACGAGGTGAACGACACCGCTGCCGACGCGGTGGAGCCCGAGACCGACGCGATGGAGTCTGAGGGCGACGACGCGGAGATTCTCGACGCCGAGTCGTCGGCTGGCGGAGACAGTGAGCTTGAGGACCCGACCACAGCGGCCTCGATTACGGAGCCAGAGGAGACCGATCCCCCGCTTGACGCCGAAGAAGCGGCGGCCGCGACCGATCCGGAGTCGGACGATGGCATGATAATCGACGGCGACGACGGGGGGCCCGACGAAGACCGGCAACCGGGTGAGTGGCCGGCCGAACCCGAGGACAACGGCGACGACTGGACGCCAGCAACCAGTTCCGTGGACGACGGTGAGGAGTCAGACGTCGAACCGTTCGGCGGGAACGCCGTAACAGTCCCCAATGGGCAGTTTCGCTGTCCCAACTGCGAGTTTACCACCGATGTGGCCTCCAGTTCGCTTCGAGCCGGCGATTTCTGCCCGGAGTGCCACAAGGGGGCACTCGTCAACACCGACGAATAAATCACCCGACGTCGCTTGGGGCGATGGCCCACCTGCTGGAGAGTCTTCACAATACTGCCCGTTTCACGACTTGCGCGGACGGCGGCGGCCTCGAAGATGGTGAACGCAAAGGGTAAGGCAGCCCCTTGCAAAACCACGCCCATGCGAGAGTACAAGATGCGACGCGGCGAATACCTCGAAGACCGCGTCCCCGATATGGAAGCGTTCGTCGAGGAGTACTTCGGGCCGGTCACCGACACCGAGGAGCACAACGGCAGTGACCTCCTGGTCGTCGACGAACCCGAGAACCCAGTCTTCGAGCGCGTCGTTGCCGGGACTGTTGCCTACGGGAGCAAGAAAGACAAGTTGGCGCTCCACATCGATGAGCGCCCCGCCGAGGAAGTAATCGCTGAGGGTCACATCGACGCCGCCGAAGACGCCGTCAGCAAGAAGAACAACTTCCTTGAAGAGGCCACCGGACGCGACGCGAAGTCCCGCCGCGAATCACTGAAACGCGATGTTGAGGACGACGCCGATGCGCCAGACAACGTCTGAGGCGGATTAGCCTGTGTTGCCGCACTCGTTCGTACGGTGACAGCTGGCAGCATGACGTGCCGGCCAGTATCTTCGATGATAATCTGCCGACATGCATAAATAGTAACGTGCCATTCTTTCACATACGCCCCACTGGAGGCGAACAAAAGTATCCGGACTATACGGGTCGACAGAACGATTGATAGAATTCGGCTCGCCAGACCCCGGCGAATATCTATCAGGGCTTCTGTCGACCCGTCTACCGACGTACCCTGCCCCCTGCGGGGTCGTCCTCTGTCATAGTTTGTCCGCTCCGCCGGAAGCGGATCCAATCCGGCACCGGTGGCACGTCCGTTTTTGCCGGTGTCACGACCGGCATCGTACGGTCAGTTGTAACCCAGTGCCGTTATATCAGTCCACGAGTCCGTAGCCACGCTTGACCAGTGCGATGTCCAGTGCGATGACGACGACGGTCAACCCGGTGAGCACGGCGAGCGAGAGGTCCGGCGAGAGGTCCGTAGCCTCCGGAATGACCCCGTAGCGGACGCCGTTTACCATATACACCATCGGGTTCAGGAGCGTCACGTCCCGCCAGACGCCCGATAGCGCCGACAGCGGGTAGAAGACGGCGCCGAAAAATACCAGCGGGCGGATAATGAACTGGTTCATCACGGTCAGGTAGTCGAAGTCACGCGCCCAGAGGCCGCCGATGACACCGAAGGCGGCAAACAGCGTCGGGATGACGATCATGAACGCGACCAAGTAGAACGGGTTAGCGACTGTCACCGATGTGAAAACGAGGCCGACGCCCCAGATGATACAACCAACGACAATCCCTCGCAGTGACGAGGCGGCGACGTAGGCCAGCACCATCTCTGTGTGTGAGAGCGGTGAGGTCAGGACCTCGTGAATGTATTCGTTCCATCTGCCGTGGAAGATCGAAAACGAGGCGTTCTCGAAGGCGTTCGATATCATCCCCAACACGACAAGCCCAGGCAGAATGAAGAGAATGTAGCCAGCGCCGCCGAAGGCGTTGGGATCGCCGCCGCTGATACGCTCCCCGAGGACGACACCGAAGACGGTGAAATAGAGGACGTTCGTGATCATCGGTGGGAGGAACGTGTTGCGCGGCCGGCGGACGTACCGTAATATTTCGCGGTGTAGGAGCGTCCAGAGGCCGACGAGACGAGCGCGAATGCCTGTCGGGGCACCGCGCTGGTCGGCGGTCGCTGTGTCGGCGGCGCTGGCCGCGCCACCGTCGGTCAGCCGCCCGTCGTGTCCATCATCGCCTGCCGGGTGGTCGCGGCTCACGCCGACACCTCCGCGTATTCGCGGTCGTCTCGGGTGAGGTCGACGAACACCTCTTCGAGCGAGGCCCGTCGGATGTCGAGCGAGGTGACCGTGTGGCCCTGTCGTTCGAGGGCACGCATGAGCGCCGGCGCTGTCTGACTCCCGCCGGCGGCCGTCACGGAGAGACCGTCGTCGGTGACAGCCACTTCGGTGACACCCTCAACGTCGAGTTGCGGCGCGGTCGGGATCGGATCGGCCAGTTCGATGTCGATGGTATCGGTCCCTCTGGACATCAGGTCGTCCGGGGCAGCGACCTCGACTTTCCGCCCGGAATCCATGATTGCGACCCGGTCACAGAGCCGCTCGGCCTCTTCGATGTAGTGGGTAGTGAGCAGGATAGTGGTCCCTGCGTCGTTCATGCGGTTGATGATCTCCCAGAGGTCGTGGCGCAACTGGACATCCACGCCGGCAGTGGGTTCGTCCAGTATCAGCAGATCCGGATTCGAGACGAGTGCACGAGCGAGGACGAACCGGCGTTTCATCCCGCCGGAGAGCCAGTCGAACCGGGTGTCGCGTTTCTCCCAGATGCCGACGGTCTTGAGGGCCTCTTCGGCTCGCCGCCGAGCGTCCGCACTACCAATCCCGTGGTAACCGGCCTTGTGCTCAAGAACTTCGATGATGGGGAAAAAGCGGTCAACGTTGAACTCCTGGGGCGCTAGGCCGATGCGGTCACGGGCCTCGCGGTAGTCGTCCTCGACATCGAAACCGAACACTTCTGCGCTGCCGCTATCCTTGTGCACGAGGCCGACAAGCGCGTTGATAAACGTCGTCTTGCCAGCGCCGTTCGGTCCCAAGAGCCCGAAGAACTCGCCGCGGTCGACGGTCAGGTCGAGACCATCTAGCGCCTGCACGTCACCGTAGCTCTTGCGTAGCTCCCGTGTTCGAATCGCCGGTTCGGTCATTACCAGCCTTATCGGGTCGATACCGAAAAGCACAGTGAAGCCGGTGAGCCGCGGCGACGCATCTGACTCATACGGTCGGTTGTAACGATGTACCGGTGATTTGCTGGGTCGGATCTGGCAAATCCCGGTAATGGCTTACAACTGACCGTATCAGTAGCTTATTGCCCGAGCCGTTCCCGCGAGACGCTGACCCCGGCGGGCGTGATGATGAGTTGGTCGTCGTCCTTCTGGACGATATCGCCACCGACCTCGTCGGCGACCTGTTTGAGTTCGTCGCTGATTTGTTCCATCGTGGTGTCCTGTGTCGAGTGGCGAACGATATCTGCCACTACGATATCGCCGTCGTAGATGGCGTCCTTGATATCCATAGCGTCGGAAGAGCCGCCTATTCGGGCGATCTTGACCTGTCGGTCGGACTCCACACTTGCAGCGTCGACGGTATCGGCTTTCAGTTCGACGTAGTCGTCAGCCTGCCGAGACGTCCCTGACTCACCAAGAATCTTGCTCATAAGTCCCATAGACAGTGAAGCGGGCGCTACCCGCTTCAACTTTTCGTCGGACGGGATACGCTGGCGGCAGTGCTAGGCCGAGGACTAAACCGAGAACTCGAAGAGATCATCGCCCACGTGGTGGATGGATTTCACGACTTTCCCCGAGGAACCGACCATATCCGACCCGTCGGCCATTGCCCGGCCGATGGCGAGGAACTTCCCGTGGGCCTCCTCGTTGATAGCCACGAGGTCGCCTTCGGTGATGTCGTCGTCGGCCTCGGTGATGCCCGGCCGCATGATGTCGGCGCCGTCAGAGACGAACGAGATTGCACCAGTGTCGACGGTGACAGTGTGTTTCTCCGGCGGGTGTGCGTTGGCCCCCTGGACCGTGAGGAACGGTTCGTCGTCCGCGACGTAGAGGACGTACGGCTCCCCGTCAACGAGGACGACATCCCAGTCGCTGTCTTCGAACTCGGCTTTCTCGAAGCTGTCGGCCGCCAGTTCGACGCCAAGGTTGTCCGCGACTGCGTCGGCGATGTCGTCGACTGCGTCCGAGCGGAGATGGTGGCGTGATTTGACCTTCATACGACCGTTTCGGCGGCCGTAGCGGGTAAGCGTAACGAACGATGACCGACCGGACGACGCGAATCTTTAGGTCCGGGCGGACGTAGCGTCCCTATGCGCGTTGTCACCCTGTTGCCGTCCGCCACGGAGATCGTCTACGCGCTTGGGGTCGAGCCGGTCGGGGTCTCACACGAGTGTGACTATCCGCCGGCGGCCCGCGAGCGCCCTGCCGTCAACCGCTCCCGCGTGGATCCCGAGGCGTCGAGCAGCGAGATAAACGAGCAGGTCGCTGAAGCCGAGGCGGGGGAAGGAGTGTACGCGGTTGATCGCGAAGCCCTCGCGTCAGTCGATCCGGATGTGATCATCACGCAGGGCGTCTGTGATGTCTGTGCTGTCGACCACGTATTAGTCGAGGAGGCTGTCACAGAACTGGGACTGGACGCTGACGTACTCACGCTCGATATCCACAGCCTCGACGGCCTCTTCGAGAGTATTCACCGCGTCGGCGCAGCCATCGACTGCAGCCGACGCGCGACCGAACTCGTCGCGAACCTGCGAGAGCGAGTGGCGGCCGTCGAGGCGACCGCTGCCCGGGCGAGCGAGACGCCGACGGTCGCCGTCTTGGACTGGCTGGACCCGGTTATGGTCGCGGGCCACTGGGTTCCCGAAATGATCGAACTCGCTGGCGGCGAGTACGGGATGGCCGACCACGGTGCACACTCACGGCCCCGCGAGTGGGGCGAGGTCACGGCGTACGACCCCGACGTGCTGGTGGCTGCCCCGTGTGGCTTCGATATCGAACAGAGCCAGGAAAATCTCGGCGACGTGACCGAACGGCCGGGGTTCGACGACCTCCA
>JAQCNK010000293.1 GCA_028275075.1 Haloarcula sp.
AGGATGAGTCGTTTGGTCATCGTCGCCAGCAACCGATCGGAGTCCTGGATGTCAGCGCGGACGGTGAGTTCCTCGCGTTCGACCGTATCCAAGACGGACTCGAGTTTGGGCGGAATGCGGACCGCCGACTGGGCGGCGTCCTGGACCTCGTTGGCGCGGTCCTCAAGATAGTTTCTCACACCGGCGGTGATGTAGCCCTCCTCGCGCAGGAACTCCGTCGCGACCGTGATGAAGTCGAACTCCGGGTCCAGGGTGACACAGACGCCCTCAACGACGGTGGCGACGCGAAGGACGAGCGCCAGGTTGGCCGGGAGCCGGAGCGGGAACTCGTAGATAGTGTCTTCTACCTGCTGGACGATCTGCTGGACGCGGTACTGCTCGATGTCCTCGCCGCGGGCGTCGGCGATGGCCAGTTCCATCACGTCGCCCATCACCTGCCGGTCGGCATCCGGGCTCAGGGTACCCATCTCGATGAGCGCGTCGAGAATGGCCTGGATGTTCTGGTCGGCGACAGCGGCGTAGAAGTCGATGATTTTCTCCTGGACGAACGGGTCGACCCGACCCGACATCCCGAAGTCATAAAAAACGAGCTTCCCGTCGGCCTGCACCGCGAGGTTTCCGGGGTGTGGGTCGGCGTGGAAGACGCCGTCGTCGATGATCATCTGGAGGTACGCTTCCTGCAGGGTTCTGGCCAGTTCTGTCCGGTCGAAGCCGCGCTCGTCGAGGTCGTCGATATCGTTGATCTTCGTGCCGGGGACGTACTCCATCGTCAACACACGATGGGTGGAGTGACTCTCGATAACGGCGGGGATTCGGATGCGATCGTTGTCGGCGAAGTTGCCCCGTATCTCCCGGAGCATCTCGGCCTCGCGCTCGTAGTCCATCTCCTCGCGGATCGTCTTGGCGAACTCGTCGGCCAGCGTCTCCAGCGAGAAGGAGCGGGAGTTGTCGATGAAGTACATCAGGATCGGCAACGACCAACGGATGACTCGCAGGTCGGCTTCGACCAGTTCCTCGATGTCAGGTCGACGAATCTTCACTGCCACGTCCTGCCCGTCGACGCGGGCCTGGTACACCTGCCCCAGCGACGCGCCGCTGATGGCGTCAGCGTCGAACTCGGCGAACCGATCGTCGATGGGACCCAGTTCGTTTTCGAGGACGACCTTCGCGCGCTCCCAGTCGGCCGGTGGCACCCGATCCTGGAGCGCCCCGAACTCGTCGATATACTCCGGCGGGAGCACATCCGGCCGCGTCGACAGGAGCTGGCCGAGTTTGATGAACGTCGGTCCAAGCGTCAACAGTGAGTCGAGCAAGGACTGGGCTCGCCCCCGGCGCTGCTCGGCCGTCACCTGCCGAGATGAGCCAAAGAAGAGGAACCGCTTTCGGTCGCGAGCATACGCCAACAGCAAGGGGAGGAACTGCCAAGCGACGATGAGGAACCGCCAGTACGCGCGGAGATTCACCGACAGACCACCCCGCACAGATAGTGAGTGCTACGTTCACGTTCCGGATAGCGCCGCCTCTGGGTCGGCGCACGCCGATGCATCGCTCCAACAAGCACAATCAGGCCTCGTCGATGGGGATCGTCGTGCTCGGCGCGGCGGCCGCCTTCGGAACCGTGAGCTCAAGCACACCCCGAGAGACGGTTCCCTCAGCCCCCTGGCCGGTAGCGTCCGGCGGCAAGGGGAGCTCTATATCCAGAAACACCGAGCGGTCCTCGCGAACGAAGCGGAACTCCCGGGGCACGTTCTTGCTGCGCTGCCCCTCGATGACGAGCCGACCGGCCTCAACCGTGACCGAGAGGC
Organism: Haloarcula sp.; assembly: GCA_028275075.1. GTDB lineage: Archaea > Halobacteriota > Halobacteria > Halobacteriales > Haloarculaceae > Haloarcula. The sequence continues at coordinate 1,806 of JAQCNK010000293.1, forward strand.
TGTCGGCGGTCACGCCCGGCAGGTCCAACACGAGCAGGTACCCCTCCTCGGATTCAAGCACGTCCGCGAACACGGCGTCTGGGAGCGACCCTAACGCCTCACGCAGCGCTGACATAGACTGAGCTAGGGGTGGCGCAATAGTAAACCCGGCGGTTTCGGCACCCCTAACCGTGTGGCTGTGACTCATACGGACTGCTATATCTGTGTCCCGGTGATCGTTCACGGCAGGGCCGTGAGCCCGACCACAGCGACTGCGACGACGCCGATCCCGGCCCGCCAGAGCCCACCGCGAGCGATGCGCCACGCTGTCCCGCGCTCATCCGTGTCCGAGATGACGAACACCGGTGTCGCGTCCCCGTCGCCGACGAGTGCGTCGACGAGGTTACTCCCCCACTCGACAGATGGGCCCCGGGTCGCCTGCCCATAGACGTACACAGTCTCACCCACATCGAGGCGGCGCTCGGTGAACCGCTGTTTGTTGCCGACTTCGAGCTGTGTTACCTTGAGATCGATGACCCGATCCTGCGCGTCGACGTTCTCGTTCGCGGCGACAAACCGAGCCAGTCGCTCCGGCAGTTCGGTGCCCGGTGGGACAGTCACCGAGTGGGATTCGAGATATATATCCGCGCCGCTGGGATCGACCAACACCCGCCCGGTGCCGTCGTCGACGACGAAATCGACGCCGGCCATCCCGTCGTCCAGTGTCTCCCAGGACTGGCCTTTTCCCCTTGAGCGAAGCTCCTCGACCTCGTACGTGTAGGCCAGACAGTGCGAGCCAGTGAACGGGGCCTCGACGGTTCCGTCATCACCCTCGTCGGCACGGCCCGCTATCTCGACAGGGCCGCGGTGACCGTGGAGCTCCTGAACTGGCAAGGGGTCGTTGCGGAGGATATGGTACACCGTCGCCAAGCGGCGCCCACCGGCGTAGCAGAAGTAGCTGCCGACAGCGAGCACCCCGAGGGCGACTAGTTGCGGGAGGACCATATCCGGTGTCGCGGCTGGCCCGACAAAAAGCGTTGCCGATGTGTGCAACCCCGTCGCGGGACAGGTGCTTTTGCACACGTAGCACCAACAGCGAGTATGGCCGGGGCTTCGCCGACAGATGTTGAGGAGTGGACGCTGGAAACCGCCCGCCGCCAACTGGGCAGTTACGCGGTGCCGGTCGACCGCACCGACCGTATCCCGCTCTCCGTCGCAATCGGTCGGGTGCTGGCAACCGACGCGACGGCCAATGACCGGCTTCCGGGCGCCGATATCGCGGTCGACGACACCGTCTTCGAGCGGGGCCACCAGCTCCGACCCGCCGACGTGGGCCTGCTGAAAGCCGCCGGCGTCAACGAGTTACTAGTGCGCCAACGTCCACAGGTCGGCATCGTCCCGACCGGTGACGGGGTCGTTGAGTACGACGCCGGCCCTGAGGAGCGCGTCGAGACGGCCGGATTCACGCTGGCCCAGTACGCCGATCGCTGGGGCGGCAAGGTCACCTACCGAAGCGCCGTCGCTGACGACCCCCCGGCCCTCCGGATGGCCGTCCAGCGTGATCTGACGCGGGATATCGTCGTGCTGACCGGCACTGAACCGGGCGACACGCTCCGCGAGGTGGTCAGGGAACTCGGTGATATCGTCGCCGACCGGGTCGCAATCAGCCCCGGTCGCGAGACGGGGCTGGCTGTGGTGCAGGACCGACCGGTCTTGCTGTTGCCGGAGTCGCCCGTCGCCGCCCGCGTGGGTGCAGTCCAGTTGCTCCGGCCGCTGTTGAAGGGGTTTGGCGACGCGCCGCTGTCGGCCCATCCGACCCGCCGGGCTGCACTCAGCGAGCCACTGGAAACGGACCAGTCAGTCCGGTCGTTCGTGCCGGTCGCGCTGGACGGCGAGACGGCGACGCC
>JAQCNK010000305.1 GCA_028275075.1 Haloarcula sp.
CCGGAATTGGCACCCAAAGAAGTGGCGGGACTGCCGACAGGGCCGATGTTAACTACTTAGTAGGTGCGGGGCGGAGCACTTGCCAGTATGAACGTCACAGACGCTATGACGCCGCGCTCGAAGGTCGTCACGGTGGAAGTTCCGGGCACACGTGATGACGTGCTGGAGTATCTCCAGGAGCGGGCCTTCTCGTCGGTCCCAGTGATCAAACAGACCGACGAGGGCGAACAGTTCCGCGGGCTCGTCTCCCGAGACGCCCTCATCGATCAGCCCGACGAGGACCAGCTCGCGCTGCTGGTCGAAGAGGTGCCGACCATCACAGGTGACGCCACCATCGAAGCGGCAGCCGAACTGATGCTCACCGAGGGCGAACGCCGGGTCCCAGTCGTTGGCGAGCAGCTGGACGGCATTATCACGCTCACCGATATCGTCCACGCCATCGCCAACGGCGACACCAAGGGCGACAGCGACGTCGGCGGGCTAGCCCGTAGGGACATCAACTGTCTCTACGTCGGGACGCCTCTGACTGTCGCCGAGCGTGAGCTCTCGCACGCGGAGGTCCCCTACGGTGTCGTCCTCGATGACGAGGGCGACATGACGGGCATGCTCACCGTGGTCGACATCATCGAAGTTGCCCGCGTCGTGGAGGGTGAAGACGACACCGGCGAGTCCATCGCTAATCAAGACGACGACTGGGCCTGGGAGGGGATCAAGGCCGTCGGTGGGCGCTACATGCCCACGCGAAACGTCGAGATTCCGGCCGAACCGGTCAGTGATTTCATGACCGACGACGTCGTTACCGTGTCCAAGCGCCGCACCGCCAAGGAGGCCGCCCAGTTGATGATAGAGAACGAGATTGAGCAGATTCCGCTCGTTTCGGGCGATGAACTCGCGGGAATCGTGCGGGATGTCGACCTGCTGGAGGGGCTATGAACGAGGGCGAGCGCCTGACCGAACTGGCCAAACGTCGCGGCTTTTACTTCCCGGCCGCGGATGCGTACGGCGGCGCGGCCGGCTTCTGGACCTACGGTCCACAGGGTGCCGCGCTGAAGGACAACATCGAGGACGCCTGGCGCGACCGCTTCGTCGTTCAGGCCGGCCACCAAGAGATTTCGGCGCCGGACGTGATGCCCGAACCCGTCTTCGAGGCGTCGGGTCATCTGGACGGCTTCGACGATATGATAGTCGAGTGCGGGGAGTGTGGGGCGACCCACCGGGCCGACCACATCGTCGAGGACAACACCGATATCGAGGAGGCCGAATCGCTCCCCAACGAGGAAGTCATGGAGATAATCGCGTCTAACGATATCCCCTGTCCCTCCTGTCAGGCCTCGCTCGCGGACGAGCCGGTCGACAACTTCAACCTGATGTTCGAGACGAACATCGGGCCGGGGAGCTCCTCGCCGGGCTATCTGCGCCCCGAAACCGCACAGGGCATCTTCGTCGAGTTCCCGCAGCTCTCCGAATACGCCCGCAACCAGCTTCCCTTCGGCGTCGCCCAGATAGGGAAGGCCTACCGCAACGAGATATCGCCCCGGAAGTCGCTCGTGCGCGTCCGCGAGTTCACACAGGCGGAGCTCGAACACTTCGTCGACCCCGAGGAAGACGAACCGCCACTTTCGACGGTCGAAGACGTGACGCTGCCGCTCTATTCGGGCGAGCGACAGCAGGCCGACGACGGCAGCGTCGAACAGATGACTGTCGGGGAGGCCGTCGAGACCGGCGTCGTCACCAGCGACTGGGTCGCCTACTACCTCGGCATCGCCAGAGACTGGTACGAACGGATCGGCATCGACATGGATCGGTTCCGCTTCCGCCAGCATCTCCCCGGCGAACTCGCTCACTACGCCTCGGACTGTTGGGACGCCGAGGCCGAAATCGACGGCGACTGGATCGAGATCACCGGCTTCGCCTACCGGGGCGACTACGACCTGCAGAAACACGCCGAATACTCCGGCGACGACTACACCGTCTTCAAGCAGTACGACGAGCCGATCACGGTCGAGCGGCCGACCGTCGATCCGGAGATGAGCTATCTCGGGCCGGAGTTCGGCGGCGACGCCCAGGCCGTGGCGGACGCCCTGGAGCAACTCGCGGCCGACGACCCCGATGCTTTCGACGGCGAAGAAGTGAGCGTCGACCTCGACGGCGAGTCAGTCACCGTGCCAGTCGACCAGACCGGCTTCAGCGTCGAGGAGATAACCGAAAACGGCGAGCATATCACGCCCCACGTCGTCGAGCCCTCCTTCGGCGTCGGCCGGCTCATCTACACCGTGCTGGCCCACGCATACACCGAAGACGAGGTCGACAACGAGACGCGGACCTACCTCGAACTACCACCCGAACAGGCCCCGACCACGGTGGGCGTCTTCCCGCTGATGGACCGGGACGGACTGGGCGAGTATGCCCGACAACTGGCCGAGGGGCTCCGGCAGGCGGGCCACTCGGTCACCTACGATGATTCGGGAGCAATCGGGCGGCGCTACCGTCGGCAAGACGAGATCGGGACGCCCTACTGTCTCACCGTCGATTACGAGTCACTAGGTGATCCAGAGGGCGACGCCGATCCCGAGAACCTGCAGACCGACACCGTCACGATCAGAGAGCGCGACTCGACGGCGCAGAAACGGGTCTCGATAGACGGGTTGGCCGAGACGGTCGAGCGGCTCGTCGGCGGCGAACTAACCTTCGACGACCTGTAAGATGACCGACGAGGTCGCCCGACGGCTCATCCACGTCACGGGCGCAGCGGTTCCCCTTAGCTATCGGCTCGGTGGCGACCTCGTGAGCTGGCGCGTCGTCCAGCTGTTTCTCGCCGTTGCGCTGGTCGTCGTCGTCAGTCTGGAGTTTATCCGGCTGTCGGTCGGACTGGACTGGGCGATATACGAGCGGCTCACCCGCGAGTACGAACAGGACAATCCGGCGGGCTACGCGCTCTACATCGTCGGGATGGCCGTGGTGGCCGGAGCAGTCAGTTTCGGGCTGCCGACTGCGGTCGCCGTCCCGGCGATGCTGATGCTTGCCATCGGGGACCCCATCAGCGGGCTGTTGGGCTCAACGGAGGCAAGCAGTGTCAAACAACTGTGGGTATTGCTCGTGATGTTCGGCATCTGTACGCTGCTCGCAGCGCCCTTTGTCCCGACGGCCGCGGCGGTGTTTGGCGGGGTCGCGGCCACCTTCGCCGACGGTGTGAAACCGACCGTCGCCGGCTACGTCATCGACGACAACCTCTCGATTCCGGTGCTGAGCGCTGTCGCGATGTGGGTCGGCGTGGTCGCGCTGTCGGGGCTGTAGCCCGCTGGCAGCCGTTTCAGTTCCACCGCGCTACCTGAACCCTTAACCCCGACCGGGGCTAACGCGTTCCCAATGGCGACCACCGCCGACGGGGAGTTCATCGAGCAGCCGCTTGTCACCGACGGGTTCCTAGAGAACCGCCGGTATCAGGCCGAACTCGCCGATACTGCAAGCGGGGACCACGCGCTGGTCTGTCTCCCGACGGGGCTGGGCAAGACCACCGTCTCCCTGCTGGTAACCGCCCGACGCCTACACGAGGTCGGTGGCACGTCGCTCCTGCTCGCCCCGACCAAACCGCTGGTCCAACAACACGCCGAATTCTACCGTGAGGCGCTCACGATTTCCGAGGACGAAATCGTCGTCTTCACCGGTGAGGTCCGGCCCGACGA
>JAQCNK010000310.1 GCA_028275075.1 Haloarcula sp.
TGCTGTGCCTGCTTCTATAACTTACGGGAACAGCTCGGCACGGAATAATTACTATCAAGCATCTTCTAGCAGCATGCCGAGATACGAGGTCCGGATCTGTTTGTCGGGGTTTAGGCCCAGTTCTCGAAGGACCTCGTAAGCGCCCTCGCGCGCTGCCTCGACACCGTCCTCGTCAGTCTCGGTCTCCACTTCCACGAACTCGCCGACATCCTCGACGGCGTCCAGCGTTATCGTGTAACCGTCGTAACGGTAGAACCGCCGGTCCTTCTCAACTGTCGCGGCCGGCGAAAACCCCACCTTCTCGACGATGGTGTCGGCAGTCTCGCCGTCGTCGACGCCGGTCTCGTACTCCTCGCGGGTCTTTGACTCGGCCTCGACCAGCGGGCCCTTGTAGGTGATGCGGGCTTCGGTGTCGTCATCGCTCGTCTCCCGTCGCACCCGAAGGGCCTCGTCCGTCTCGGCAAAGTCCCGGTGAGGTGCGTCGTAATACGTATCGACCTGCACGACATCACCCGTCTGCGTAGCGCCAAGTTCGTCGAGACGGTCGGCGACTCCGCTTCGGTCGGCGGCGACTTTCACTTCGACTTCGTACATGATGGCGTCGTCGGCCGCGCCGCGCAAAAACGATGTGATACCCCGGCAATCAGACGCCGTCCAGGGTCATCGAGTCGAACCGCGACACTGCGTAGCCATAGCCCAGGAGTCCGGCGACGGCGTAGATAGCCAGGCCGACGAGCCAGACGATGGCGGCGAGCACGGGGGCCAGCTCGCCGTCGAGTGCGATAGTGAGTGCCAGCCAGAGGCCGAAGGTCCCGCCGCCGAAAAACAGCCCGCCACCGAACATGAACCCCATCAGAACCAGTTGCGAGGGATGGGCGCGCTCGACGTTCATATACTCGTGGCGCTCGAACTGTGGCGAGAACGCGCCGATGCCCAGCGCCAGGCCGGCCGCTGCGGGAACGGTGACCAGCGCGCTGGCGGCGACCGCGATGGCACCAATCGGCTCCGGACCCAGCGGTGCGACCGCGAGTGCGACGGCGGCCAGTCCGAGCCCGAGGACCGAGCCCGCCACGACGCGGCCGCGAAGCAGCGACGCCGTCGACTTGACGCTCGTGAGGACGAGCGGTAACTGGTCGCGGTCGTCTCCCAGCGGGTTCAGACAGTACGTCGAACCGGCCAGCACCGCCCCGGCGCCGACCAGCAACGGCGGGCCGACGGTCAGGAACACGTCGGGCTCGACGATGAGAAAGAAGCTCCCGGGTATCAGCCCCATGAACACGGGAAAGACATGGGCGAGTGTTTTGGGGTCCCGAACGGTCCCAATCAGGTGGCGCCAGCCGAGTCGGCCCGCCCGCCAGCGCGCGAGTGGGTCAGGGACGGCCCGCGTCGCCGACTCGCCGCTGTCGACATCGTCGTCCCGCAGGAGTAGCGCCGTCTCGACACGCGTGGTCGCCGCGAGCCCGACGGGCACCGCGAGCAGGACGCTGACGGCCACGACGGCGCCGAGCGGCCGAAACGGGGTCCCAACGGGTGCGAGGACGGCGGCGGCGTAGGCCTGTAGCGGCCGGCCAGGCAGGAACGGTGGCACGCCGAAGCCGCCGAGAAACGAGGCGTCGTCGGGGAGGATGCTCTGGAGGACCATCTGCGTGCCCGCGAAGATGAGGACCATCACCACCGCGAAGAGCAGGAGCTTGGCCCACGCGCCAAGGCGGGAGAGTACGCCGACGTACCGCAGTGTCGCACCGCCAGCCCGGCCTGCGAGGGTCGCTGTCAAGAGCATCGCGAACAGGCCCACTCCCAGCAGGAGCGGAACCACCGGGTCCCTGGCACCGTACCCGACGAGGACGAGCCCGCCGACCAGTGGCGGGACGATCAGGATGGCCGTCTGGACGAGCTCGCTCCACAGCCTCCCGAGCGTGACTGCCCGCGGCGGCATCGAGGTCCGGACCAGCGCTCCGATCTCCCCGATACGGTTCTGGTTGAGAGCGCTGGCCCCGCCCAGATAGAGCCCAGCGACGGCGACTGTTCCGGTGAGCATGCCGAGCGACCCAAGCGGCGGAGCACCGGCCGCGAGCGCCCGTCCCAGTCCCGTCGCAGGCCCAAACAGAGACACCGGGAACGCCACACCGAACATCAGGAGGGAGACACCGAGCCCAGCGACGCGTCGCCAGCTCCCGGTCAGCCGGCGCCAGCTCGCTCGCAGTTCCGCCACCGCGGCGGTACGCGCCCTACGGAGGTCTGTGCGCCACATTCAGTCCCACGCCGCCTCGCGGCTGGTCAGTTCGAGGAAGGCATCCTCCAGATCTGTTTCCGTTCCGCCGTCATCGGCCCGGTCGACAAGCGTTGCCGGTGTCCCGGTAGCCACCAGATCGCCGTCGTGGAGCACACCGACCTCGTCGGCGATCTCCTCGACCACCGGGAGGATGTGTGTCGAGAGGAAGACGGTGGTTCCGTCGGCAGTGTCGACGATGAGTTCCCGAAGGGTCCTGGCGGCCCGCGGGTCGAGCCCGCTAGTGGGTTCGTCCAGAAAGACCACGTCAGGGTCGTGCTGGACCGCTTGGACGAACGCTGTCTTCTGGCGCATCCCCTTCGAGTAGCCGTCAACGCGCCGGTCGAGGTCCTCGGTGAGGTCGAGTCGGTCACAGAACTCCAGCGCTCGGCCGGCCACGCTATCCCACGACATATCCCGTAGCTCCGCCGCGAAGCGGAGCTGTTCGCGCCCGGTCAGTTCCGTATACAGCGGCGGCTCTTCTGGGAGCAAGCCGACGTGGTCGACTAGGTCACGTCGGTCTTCGACGGCGGTCCCGGCCACCGTCGCCGTTCCCGAGGTCGGTTCGACGAGTCCGGTCAGCATCCGCATCGTCGTTGTCTTCCCGGCGCCGTTCGGGCCGAGGAAACCAAAGACTGTGCTGGGGCCGATGGAGAGCGACAGCGAGTCGACGGCCAGGGTCGATCCGTACTGCTTGGAGAGCGATTGCGCGTCGACAGCGGGTGGATCTGGCATTTATACGCGATTTTACGACGTGTAGAAAAAACCTTACTTCTCGTGCCTATGCCCGCGGTCAGATAGCAGACAGTCAGAAGTGGGGACGCTCTCGTTGGGACCGCGAGTTTTACTGTGTTCGACCCCGCGTTGGGGGTATGGACGGTCGTTACGAGCCGGTCGAGTCACCAGACGAGACGACCGTCTTCCCGTATCACGACCTAACGCCGCCGACGACGGCCGACGTGGTCCGAGCGCGGTCAGTCGTCTCGCGGCATCTACCCGAAACGCCGCTGGTCCGAAGCGAATATCTGTCGGCGGCGACGGACGCCGACGTCTACCTCAAGCGCGAGGACACGCTGCCGACGGGCGCGTTCAAGGTCCGCGGCGGGGTCAATCTGCTGTCGTCGCTCGGAGCGGAGTTCCGCGAACGCGGTGTCCTCGCTGCGAGTTCCGGCAACCATGGCCTCTCCATCGCGTGGGCTGGTCGGGAGTTTGACGTGCCCGTCACTATCGGTGTTCCCGATGACGCCAACGCAGGGAAAGTCGGAGCGATGGAACAGCTCGGTGCCGATGTTGTTCGCCACGGGCCGGACTATGACGCCGCTCGCGAGCACATCGAGTCGCTCGCCGCCGAGAGCGGCAAGCGCTACGTCCACTCGGGTAACGAGCCGAAACTGCTCGCCGGCGTCGGCACTGCCGGGCTGGAAGTGGTCGACGCACTCCCGGAGGTGGACCGACTCTACTCCCCTATCGGCGGGGGCACGTCCGCGGTCGGCTACTGTCTTACCGTCGGCGAATTGACCGACGCCGACATCATCGGCGTCCAGTCGGCCGCCGCCCCGGCGATGCATCGAGCCTACCACGAGGACACGCTCGCGCCACACGACCGCATGACGACCAGCGCCGAGGGCGTTGCAACGCGTGTCCCGTTCGCGCTCACAACCGATCTCCTCCAAGACGGGCTGGCGGACTTTCAGCTGGTCTCCGAGGATGCCATCGAAGACGCCGTTGCACGGCTGTTCACCAAGGAGCGGATCGTCATGGAGGGCGCCTGTGGCACCGGTGTCGCGGCTGTGCTACAAGCCGACGACATTGCTGGCGAGACCGTCGTCGTCCCCGTATCGGGCCGGAATATCGCCCACGAGAGGCTCGACGCAATCCTCGAAGCGTACGATGGCTCGGCCTGAGAGGGCCGTCACCGACCGCGGCCACGTCGGACCGAAACGCTGTTCTTAAGAGTGCCACGGCAGTCCTTCGAGACATGAGCAACGACTCCGAGGCCCAGGAGACAGAGTCAGTCGAAGACAACGCGGCCGACGAAGAGCCCGAGAGCGGATTCCAGTCCGGCGATGTCGTCAAACTCGCCTACACCGCGCGAACCGCCGACGACGACCAGCTCGTCGACACGACCGACGAGGAGGTCGCCGCGGACGAGGGTATCGACACCGACGAGCAGGATTGGGGCCCGCGCACCATCGTGCTGGGAGAAGGCCACATCTTCCCGGATGTAGAGCAGGATGTCTTCGGGAAAGAAGTCGGTGACGAGGGCTCCGTGACCGTCTCTGCCGAGGACGCTTTCGGCGAATATGACGAGGACCAGGTCCGAACAGTCTCGAAAGACAAGATCGAGGAGGACGACCGCTACCCCGGTGCACAGGTCCAGATCGACGGCGATCAGGGCCGTCTTGAGACTATCATCGGCGGTCGTGCACGCGTCGACTTCAACCACCCACTGGCCGGTGAGGCCGTTGAGTACGAGTACGAGATTGTCAGCGAAGTCACCGACCGCGAGGAGAAGGCCCAGGGCATCCTCTCGCTGATGCTCGACGTCGAACTCGATGTCTGGTTCGAGCAGGAGACCGTCGAAGAAGAGCAGCTCGTCGAGAGTGACGACGACGAAGACGAAGAGAGTGAGCCCGAGTACGAAACCGTCGAAGTCGAGCAAGACACACTCTACATCGAGGCAACGCCCCAGCTGACGATGAATCAGCAGTGGATGATGGGCAAACAGCAGATCGCCCAGCAGCTCACGCAACTGCTCGGCGTCGACCGCATCATCGCGCAGGAGGAAATCGGTGGCGGTATGGGTATGCCAGGCATGATGGGTGGCGGCCTCGGCGGCCTCGAAGAGCAGCTCGAAGACGCCGATGTCGACGCAGAAGAGATCGCAGAAGAACTCGAGAACGCCGGCGAGTAACGCGGAGCTTCCGGCTGGACAGCCGACGCTATGGGGATGGTCGCGCCCGCCATGACCCACGCGTGGACAGGTCAGCCCTATACGGGTCGACACTGATAGATATTCGCCGGGGTCTGGCGAGCCGAATTCTATCAATCGTTCTGTCGACCCGTATAAGCTCGGCGCAGTTATCGGCTGGTAAACGCCGCTTTCGTACCCAGATACATCTCGTCAGTTCATCTCGCACACTTACATCTACAGGCGGAACAGGCCGAGTGCCCCGGGGCTTGTCCCCGAGGTACTTCACGCGATGTCACGGCTCGTGTCGATATTGACCTGCTCAACTAAGTCGAGTTTGATGATGTCCTTGGGTGCGCGGCCGCCACGGAACTTCGGAATGGCCAGTTTGTTTTCGACTTCGTCGCCCATCGTGCGCGTTTTGAGCTGAAAGACGACATCGGCGAAGTGTTCAGTCGTATCCCGAAGCGGTGGGACGTCCCGGCCGTCGAGACAGTGCAGAATAGCCAGACTCTCTGTGTTGACGATGTGGGTCTGAAGATCGTTCATAAACGCTCGAAATCGAGAGTGGGGCTCCTGAGCTTCCAAGACATCCAGCGGGTCGACGATGAGATTCGAGCTCTCGGGGAGCGCGGAGACGAGTTTTCCAGTGTTGTCCAGCGGGGCCTCCCCGGAGACGTGTCGGACCGTCGGGTCACCGGTGTTGGTCGGCGTCTGCTCGATACTCGAAACGATGGACTCCGCGGTGCGGTCAAGTGAGAGCCACAGTGTCCCGCGCGTGGCCGTGAGTTCGTAGAGAAACAGCTCTGCTTGGCTCGCCGGCTGGGCCGTCAGCGCGACGATGCTCCCTGCTGGGATGCCACCGTCGAGCTTCCGGTCGAGGACATCGATGCCCGTCCGTAGCCGGTTCACCATACTGTAGGCAATATTCCCGGGCTGTCCGATTAAATATTCCGTTCAATTATCGATTTGGCACATTTGCGGTGTCTCACCACAAACTCCTGCGTTTCGAGTGGCGGTTCCGGTAGCTCCGGAACGTGAACGATGAGTTCACAGTCGAACAACTCACTCGGATCCGCGGTACCGTCGCTGCGAACCAAGACGACGCCGACCGGCGGCGCGTCGAGTTCCCGAGCCATTGCTGCCGTCTTCGCGGCGTCCCGCAAGCTTTGCTCGCGTGGCGTCGAGACGAGGACAGTGCGGTCGGCCGCACGTAGCGGCGCGGCCACGTCCGGACTCGCGCCGGCCGGACAGTCTAGTAAGACGGAGGCGTCGGGCTGCCCGTCGTCGGAGTTCCCGAGGTGCTCGAATAGCGACGCCGCAGTTGCGGTGTCGGCCCCGCCACAGGGCAAGATGTCTACCTCTCGAAAGCGGCCGCTCCGCTGAGCGACCGCTCGCGGGTCACCGCACTCGACCGCGGCGGTGATACCCGGTTCTCGGTCGACGGCGGTCCGGTGGTGGATGTCCGGCATGTCGATATCCGCGTCGACGACCAGCGGGCGTCTCCCCAGCGTGGCCAGCGCGCGCGCCAGTCCGACCGCCGTCGTCGTTTTCCCACACCCACCCTTCCCTCCAGCGATTGCGAGCATGCGGTGGGTGTGTGCGGTATCCCACTTGAACAGTTGGTTGATTTTGAAACCCGGAAGCGTTCTGCGGACAGTAGGGTCGGTGTGTGACTGGTTCCAACTGTTACGACAGGGCGTGTCGAGAGATTCAAGAGCGTCGGGGGCGGGTGTGGGAGTAAGATGCGGCACGACCACATTATCAGCGCCAAACAGTTGTCGCGGGCCGACATCGAGGCGGTGCTCGACCATGCGGCTGACATCGCCGCGGACCCGTCGGCCTACGCCGACCGGCACGCCGACACGCTGTTGGGGCTGCTCTTTTTCGAACCCAGCACGCGCACCAAGATGAGCTTCACCGCAGCGATGAAGCGCCTGGGCGGGGATATTGTCGACATGGGCTCCGTGGAGTCGTCCAGCGTGAAGAAAGGTGAGTCGCTGGCCGACACCGTCCGCGTCGTCGAGGGGTACGCCGACGCGCTCGTTCTCCGGCACCCGATGGAGGGGTCAGCGAAGATGGCCAGCGAGTTCGT
>JAQCNK010000360.1 GCA_028275075.1 Haloarcula sp.
TCAGCGGAACCGAGAACAGCTTTCCTCGCCGACGGCAATCCGCAGGGTCCCCGCACGGCGCAGGCGTACCGTCTCCCCACAGGCAACCGTCGTCACCTCGTCGCCGTCGGCGTACAGCGCGACGGTCGCATCGTCGCGTTCGATAGAGATCGAAAGCTCGTCAAGCGAGACCACCCAGTGGTCGGGGCTCGTCTGGAACGGGCCGATGGGTGCGACCACACCGACCGATTTGGCAGGCACGAGCACCGGTCCGCCAATGCGTTGCGCGTAGCCCGGCGACCCGGCCGGCGTTGCCAGGCTCACTCCGTCGGCCCGGAACTGTCCGACGCTGTCGGTGGTCGTCCTGACGGCGTACTCGGAGATGCGCGCCGCCTCCGCGGTGACCACCGTCACCTCGAACACCGCTGTCACCGTGTCCGAACCAGCCGCAGAGACGGCAAACAGCGGGTGCCGCTCCGTGGCGGCCTCCGACAAGCCTGCAACCGCGGCCGGGACGGCATCGCGTGCCACGGAGCGGACGCCCCGACCGGCGGCGACAGGCACCACCAGCGGGTCGGCGTCTGCGGCCGCGATAGCCCGTACTGCAGGCTGGCCGACGGCGACGACCCGCTCCGTCGTCGGGAGGTTGTCGACGGTCCCTTCTACGACGGCGGCCCCATCCTCACGAAGCCGGTCGGCCACCACAGGGTCTCCGACCACGCCCACGGCGCTGTCACTCATTGGCTGAGGCTCTCCGCCGGTCGGAAAAAAAGTTGCCGCACTTCCGCTCCCGAGGAGCCGTTGAGAGATGCGGTTTCGGGGTCACAGAACAGGCCGCTGCGGGTTCGTATACGGGTCGACACTGATAGCTATTCGCCGGGGTCTGGCGAGCCGAATTCTAGCAATCGTTCTGTACCTCGGGTTCTACGGCAACAACAGTTCCTAGCGATTCAGGCGGCGTTTGGCGAACTTCGCTAGCAGGGAGAGGTCTGAGAAGTGTGCCAACTCCAGAATTGCGCGCCGGTCGCCGCGGTTTATCTGTTCGAGTGTGTTGCTGTCGGTCCGCCGGAGGTCCTCCATCAGCTCGTCGTAGCGTTCGTTGGGGGCGAGATACAGCAGCTCTGTCATCATCAGCCGGGCGTTGTGCTTTGGCGCCACATCGCGGTGCCAGAGCTGATCGTACACCGAGAGGGTCTCGGCGTCCGTTTGCGGTTCGTCCGGAGTCAGCGCCGCGTCGACGGTCGCGGCGGCGGCACGGGCCGATTTCATCCCTTTGTGGATGCCCTCTCCCCAGAGCGGGTCGATTGTGGGGACGGTGTCACCGATAGCCATGAACCGGTCGGTGCTCATCGACTGTGGCGGCTGGATATGTGCTGAGCCCCGGTGGGCCTGGGTCCCGTCGATTTTCTCGGCGTCGTCGAATCGCGGGTCGGAGTCGAGCCAGTATTCGAGGTAGTCGTCGATACCCATCCCGTCTTTGGCGTACTTGTGGTGAGAGCCGTTCTGGATGTAACAGAGCCCGACTTTGGCCGTGTCTTCGCCGGTGTGGAAGATCCAAGAGTACCCGCCCGGAGCGAGATCGTGGTCCAGACGGAGCATCATCCCGTCCCGGAGGTCTGCGTAGTCGTCGTGGTTCACAGCTACGTTCTCGAACTCGTACTCGATGCCGATGGCTTGGTGTTCTCGTTCCAGATTGCAGACGTCCAGCTTCTTCGCCAATGGTGCGGCGGGGCCGGTGGCGTCGATAACGATGTCAGCGTACACCTCCTCGTCGCCGTCGTATCGGACGCCGACTATCTCGCCGTCGTCCATGATGGGCGCTGACACACGCGAATCGAAGCGGTACGTCGCGCCCTTCTCGCGGCTGTCTTCGACGAGGAAGCGTTTGAAATCAGCGAACTCTAGAACAGCACCGGTCTGCGTGCGGGTGTAATGGTCGTTGGGGGATTCCAGCACCACCTTGTCGGTGTACTGCATCACAACTTCGTCGGGGATGGCGAAAGCGGTCATCGCCGACGGGAACGTACCGGCGGTGGACTTGTTGCTCTGACGTGGGAACTCCGCTTCGGGCTCCGTCTCGAGGACCAGCACGTCGTAGTTCCGCTCGGCTAGGTCGCGGGCGCACTGGCCGCCGGCGGGGCCAGCTCCGGCAATCACCACGTCAAAGCGGTCGCGCATGCGTTAACCCAACGACGTGGCCGTAATCAAGCTTGCTTTATTGCCTGCCGGCTCCGCCTCTCGAAAGGGTAAAGAAGCCGCCAGTCACAGCAGTGTTCATACTGGGTCACGACAGATGGTTCTGAAAAAAGGTGCAGCTGCCCTCGCAAACAGACGCAGGCTGCCGACGGCCCTCCGAGCAGTACTTGGCTACTATGCCGACACAGGCGTATTCGACTACGGGAGCCTCTCGCTCAAATCCGAGATCGACGACCGCACCGAACAGATGCTCGATGACGTTTACGACCGCATCGAGGACGCGCTGACCGAGGAGTTCGGCCGCCCCGTAGAGTTTAGCTATGACACGAAACTCATCCTTCCCGCGCGGTTGACGCTGGGCTACATCTACCGCGCGGCGCGCAAAGAGGCCGATAGCGATCCGGTCGGCGAGGACATCGCGACCGGTGTTCCACCTGTCGAGGATACCGCTATCAACGGCGAGTGCCCGACGCTCACCCCCAGAGAGCGGGTTGTCCGCGCCGAGCAGATGACTCGCCTCTCGATCGAAGCGCTGGTCGACGGCGACATGCGCGACGCCATCAACGACGCCGAATTCGAGGATTTCGAGGTGGAGTTCGAGGCGGGCGAGGATGGCCAACACGAGCCCTGGAGCCCGAGCGAGGGCGACCGCCGTCGGGTCGCCGAAGTCGCACAGGCGACCCTACAGTCCCATCTCGATGGCTTGCTCGAGGACCTGCCCGACTCGGTCGGTGAAGCCTACCAGTGGGCAGTCGACTACAGCGAGGCGCATCAGGACCGCGACGACTACTTTCGCGGCCTGATGGCGGATGCGAACGCGGGCGATACGCAGGCCAGCGCGGCTATCCGCCAAGAGTACAAATTCGCCGACTACGACGAGCCACCGGCCACCTTATCAAGCGCCGAGCAGGAGCTCCCCTATAGCAAGACCCAGTACGCCCGTGTGGGGGTTATCTACGACGGGATGTTGGATCTGTACCGGCTCGCGGGTCTCGATATCGATGCCGATTTCGCGAAAGCCATTGTGCTGGCCATCATCGGCGCCCAGATCTGGCTCGACGACGTGGACGACTACGCCGACGACCATCAGGAGGGGCAGTTGACGCCTGTAACTGCTGAATACCTGCTCCGACCCGATGACCGCGCCGCCTACGCACACGTCGTCGACATCACTGAGCAGTATCTAGATCTGGCAAAAGCGCACGCGACGGCCGCCGATTCACCGCTTACGGGTATCGCCGTCGAGTACATCTACCGGTCGGGCGAGCCAGACGTGTTACCCGGGCATCGCTGATTCTCGGCGGCGTCGGATACCCCACCGCTGACGACCGCGCTGTCCGGCAACTCGGTGTCGGGTGTCCGGCCGAGCGTCAGTAGCCGTTCGGTGAGGGTGAGTTCTTCGGGGCTTGGGCTGGGCTTCTGTATTGCTTGGTACTCGACGGCGACCCCCTCAGGTGTCCCCGAAATTCGCACGGTGCAGAGCTGATACGAAGGGTAAAACACCGGCGGCAGCAAACCGATGATACCGTCGCGGCGGTGGAGGCGCTTGAGCCACGTTCCGGTGTTGACCAGTAGCCCACCCGCTAGCTCCCGCATCGCCGGACGGTGTGTGTGACCGTAGCAGTAGATTGCGGTCTCGGGCTCCGCGGCGAATATCTCTTTGGCGGCCTCCTTGTAGGCCGCTTCGGTGTCGACGGTGAGGTCCGTCTCGAAGACGCCAAAGCGGTTGATCGTCTGTCTGATGTCACGTCTGAGGAAATAGAGGGGAATTCCGACCAGCAACAGGATCCCCGCGATGGCGACGTTGACCGAAAGCAGGACCCAGACAGCGGTCCCGGCAGTGCCGAACTGGTCGAGAAATGCAGCGGTGGCGCTGACCGGCGTTGTCCAGATACCGAGTAGATCGAGCCCGGCGACGATGGCCAGGACGGCGCTGACGTTGAACAGCAACAGGAAGGGCACCAGCGCGTACCGGAGCACGGGGTTCATCTCGCGGTAGAAGTACTTCGAGATGAGCCAGACCGGCATCCGCTCGGTCGGGGTCACCGCCTGTACGTCTTTCAGCCAGTTATACCGGCCGCGGTCGGAGAGCTGGCCCGCCCGGCTGGTGATCAGCGTGTTGTAATAGTAGCCAAGCGGCGTCGCGTTCGGGTCGCCCCACTCGGTGATGCGGTTGTTGGGGTCGTGCTGATGCCCGTGTTCGAAGTGGATTACCCGGTCACCGACCGCTCGGGTGAGCGATTGGGTCTGTACGAGGTCGACGTTGTACGCCGCAAAGCGGTCGACGTACTCCTCGTAGGCCGCCAGTTCGTGATCGTGATTGCCCGGCAGGAGCGTGATATCGATAGTTTCACCGGTCGACCGGAGCTGGTCGAACAGCTCCGGATAGGCCTCGACGAGCGCGTCAAATTTTTCGAGTCCATCGACTGTGGTGAACTCCCACAGCCCGAATGCGTCGCCGTTGACAACGAGTTCGGCGTTCTCGTCGGTTGCTTCGAGGCGGGACAAGAAACCGAGCAACTCGTCGAGAAACCCGACCTCCTCAAGTTGCTCGTCGCCGCCGATATGGAGGTCGCTGATGACGTAGTAGACGCGGTCGTCACTCGCATCGTCCATTGCGCTGGATTGGTCGGTCAACGGTAATGACCTTTGGGGGTGCCTACCCGTAGCGTTCCACTCTCATCTGCCGATTTCGGCACCGGAAAACCAGATCTGTGACTACCGCTTTCCCAACGCGGTCTCGAAGACCCGCTGTGCCCGCTCGTAGGCTTCGTTCCGGTCGACAATAGGGGCTGGATATTCGGGCGCGAGTGCCGTCCGTTCGTCGTCCGGCAGCGTCGGCCAGTCGACGAGTGTCTCTGGGTCGATGCCACGGAGTTCCGGTACGTACTCGGTCACGTAGTCGGCGCCATCGTCGTACTTGCTCATCTGGGCGACAGGGTCGAAGATACGCACGTCGACGGAGTCGGTCCCGGTGGAGGCGGTCCACTGCCAGTTGGCGGCGTTGTTCGCGGGGTCGTGGTCGATCAGTTGGTCCTGGAAGTAGGCCACCCCCTCGCGCCAGTCGATCAAGAGGTGTTTCGTGAGGAAGGAGGCGACGTTCTGGCGCGGACGGTTGTGGAGGTATCCCTCCGCGTTCAGTTGGCGCATCCCGGCGTCGATGAGCGGGTAGCCGGTTTCGCCGCGTTTCCAGGCCTCGAACATCTCGGGGTCGTTCTCCCAGGCGATGGCCTCGGGGAAGGTCGTGTAGTTTGTCTTCGGGAGCGAGGGGTGGTGATAGAGGAGATTGTAGTTCTGCTCGCGCCAGGAGAGCTCATAGCGGTACTTCTCGACGTTACGCCGGGCGGCACCATCCACGGCGTCGTACCGCTCGGTGGCGTCGGCCCACAGCTCCCGAATCCCGATCATTCCAGCTGCGAGATACGGGGACATGCGGGAGACAGCGTTCTCGGGCCGGTGTACGGCCGTCCGCATGTCGTCGCGCGTGTCGCTGTAGGTCTCGATGCCGTCGGCCAGAAAACGCTCCCACCGCTCGCGGGCAGCAGCATAGCCTGTGGCCGGCAGGTCGATATCGGCCGAAACCTCGGGGATCTCCTGTCGGTCCGACACGTCGGCCAGCCCGTCGGCTTCGGGCGTCGGTGCGGGCGCAGGCTTCTCACGTGTCTGCCAGTCGTCGTAGAACCGGCTGTGGTTCTCGTAGCGCGGCGCAAGCGTCGCAGGGTCGACGAGTACGAGATCGGTGACGGCCTCGGTTGGGACAGCGTCCTCGACCGCCCGCTGGCGCTCCCGACGAACTGGCCGGTAGTGCTCGTTGAAGTAAACGCGGTCGGCACCGTGTTCGTCGGCGACGGCGGGGAGGACTGTCGCCGGGTCGCCCGTGCGAACCAGCAGGTCGCTGCCGCACTTGCGATACTGTGACCGCAGTGCGCGAAGGCCACTCGTCCAGAAGGCCCACTGTCGGTCGCCGACCGCTTTGCGGACGGTGGGGTCTACGACGAAGACAGGGAGGACAGTGTCGCTGGCCGCGGCAGCCGCGAGGCCGCAGTTGTCGTGTAGTCGGAGGTCCCGTTGGTGCCAGAAGAGATGCATACTGAACCGCGAGAGTAGGGCTAGTAGAATTCCCGAACCAGATCCATAGCGCCTTCGGGGGCGCCGTCGGGGATCTCGGCCATGGAGCCCTCGATGCCCTCGCGCTCCTCGAAGGGAACCGAGTTCTCGTCTTGGTAGAGGACGCCCATGTACTCTTTGTCGCTCTCCAAAATCTTGTCTTTGGCCTGGTCGCGATCGAAGCGGTCGTGGTCGGTCTCGTTCAGGTCCTCGATGGAGTCACGGAAGTAGTCGTACGTGTCGACGTCGTTGAACGTAACACACGGCGAATAGACGTTGACGAAGCCGAAACCGTCGTGCTCGATGGCTTCCTGAACGATCTCGGCGTGGCGCTGGGAGTTCGAGGAGAACGTCTGTGCGATGAACGTCGCCCCGGAGGCCAGCGCGAGGGCCTTGGGGTTGACCGGTGGCTGGTTCGGGCCGTCGGGGGTCGTCGCGGTTTCGAAGTCCTCTCGCGAGGTTGGCGAGGCCTGTCCCTTGGTGAGGCCGTAGATTCGGTTGTCCATGACGACGTAGCTCATATCGACGTTCCGGCGGACAGCGTGGATGAAGTGGCCGGCACCGATGGAGTAGCCGTCACCGTCGCCACCCGACACCATCACTTCGAGGTCGGGGTTGGCCATCTTGACACCGATACCGACCGGTAGGGCGCGGCCGTGGACGCCATGCAGCGCGTAGCTGTGCATATACGTCCCGATCTTTCCCGAGCAGCCGATCCCCGCAACAATAAACGTGTTGTCAGGATCGTTGCCGGTCTCGGCTAGGGCTTTCATCATGCCGTTCATCGTCCCGAAGTCGCCGCAGCCGGGACACCACGTCGGTTGCTTGTCGGACTTGAAGTCCGTGAATCGGATATCTGAGCTCATTTGGCTTCTAGCTCCTGTTTGCCCGCCGAGTCGGCGAGCGTCGCTTTCACTTCATCGGCCAGTTCGTCGGCGTCGAAGCGGACGCCGGTGTATTTGTTGACCCGCTCGACGCGTTGTAAGACGTCGTGCTCAATAAGATCTGCGAACTGTCCAGTAGCGTTACATTCGACGACGATCGTCGTCTCGGCGGCCGCTACCTCCTCGGTGAGGTCCGGACGGGGGAAGATGTACGGGACCGAGATAAAGCGGACGTCGATCCCTTCGTCTTCGAGGAAGTCCATGGCCTCCCGCATCGCACCCTCGTTTGAGCCCCACGAGATGACCAGCGTGTCAGCGTCTGGGTCGCCGAACTCACGGTAGTCGAACGTCTCCTGTTCCTTTGCGGTCTCGACCTTGCGATTTCGCTTGTCGACCTGTTCGACCCGAACGTCGGTGTCCTCGGTCCGGCGACCGAGTTCGTCGTGTTCGAGACCGGTGGTCATGTGTGCGCCGTCAGTCGTCCCGGGGAAGGCACGCGGTGAGACGCCGTCGGCCGCGGGGAAATGTGCCTGGAAACGGCCCTTCTCGTCGAGCCAGGTGTCGATATCGTCCTCGTCAACGACTTTGCCGCGGTCGACTTCGACTTCGTCCATATCGAAGGTGTCGGGTGAGAACGTCTGCTCGGTCACGGCCATCGCCAGATCGGAGATGAGGAAGACGGGCATCTGATACGTTTCGGCGAGGTTGAACGCCTCGACGGTCTTCCAGAAACACTCAGAGATCGTCGTCGGGGCAATGACGAATCGGGGGATTTCGCCGTGGCCGCCGTACAGCGCCATATCCAGGTCGCCCTGCTCCTGCTTTGTCGGCATTCCGGTCGATGGACCTGAGCGCATCACGTCACAGATTACCAGCGGTGTCTCGCTCGTGGCGACCAGCCCGAACGTCTCGGTCATCAGATCGATGCCCGGACCTGAGGTCGCAGTCATCGAACGTGCGCCGGCCCGGGCCGCACCCAGCGCCATGTTGATCGCCGAGAGTTCGTCTTCGGCCTGGATGACCTTGCCACCGAACTGGTCGATCCGGCCGGTGAGGTACTCCATCACATCCGTCGCCGGGGTGATGGGGTAGCCGGCGTAGAACCGACAGCCAGCAGCGATAGCGCCCATCCCGATTGCCTCGTCGCCGTTGAGCAGCACATAGTCCTCGTCGGTCGTCTCGACATCGTAGGCGAACTCCTGATCGAACTCCTCGCGGACGTACTCCTGACCGTTCCGGGCAGCTGTCTTGTTGTTCTCGACGATCGCCTCACCTTTGTCACCGAATCGTTTCTGCAGACTCTCGTCTAAGTTCTCGATGGGGAAGTTCGTCACCTCACATGCCGCGCCCAGCGCGACGACGTTGAGCATGATAGCACCGCCGGCATCCTCGGCGAGCCGTTTCAGCGGGACTTCTAGGGCGGTCGCACCGTGGGGGACCTCCACGTCCTGCATCGTCGAGCGTTCGCCGTCGTAGATGACGACACTGTCCTCGTGCAGTTCGTCCTCGTTCTCATCAACAGTCCGCTCGGTGAGGGCGATGAGAATATCCAGACGGTCGACGACGCTCTCGACGCGGTCGACCGAGGTCCGGATTTTGGAGGCGGTGTAGCCGCCACGTATTCTGGAAGCGAAATCCTTAGACGTGAAAACATGTCGGCCCGCCCGGGAGAGGGCCTGCGCGAAGATTTTCCCGGTAGAGGCGATTCCATCGCCGGCTTCGCCGCCGATGGCCCAGTTGAGGTCGTCTGGCATACTATCACGCGGGTAACCCGCCTGCGGTGAAAAGCCGTTCGATGTGCGGGCGCGCGCGTGGTAGCCACTCCCGATACCACAGCGACCGAAATTGCCTTGTTTCCGTGCTCCAACGGCCCTGATATGGACGAACGTTCACTCGCGGTGACCGCTGTTCGAACAGTCGGCCCCGATGCCATCGCTATCGATGTCGAGACGCCCGAAGAGTTCGCGGCCCAGCCTGGCCAGTTCGTCAAGCTCACGCTTGACGTTGACGGCGAGGAGGAGTCTCGCTTCTACACTATCTCCTCGCCGGATGTCGAGGGTGAGTTCGAAATGACAGTGGGTATCGATCCCGACGGCGATGTCGCACCGCAACTGGTCGAGTTGGAGGCCGGTGATACGGTGCCCATCGCTGGCCCCTTCGGCTCGGACTACTACGAGGGGGAAGCGCGGGCGGTGCTGCTCGCCGGCGGTCCCGGTATCGGCCCGGCCATCGGCATCGCCGAGCGCGCCATCGCCGACGGCAACGACGCAGCCGTGGTGTATCAGGACGACGCCCCGATCCACGGGGACCGCCTGGATGCGCTCCGAGAGCAGGGCGTACCTGTCCACGTGCTCGACGGCGATGCCGACCTCACTGACGCAGTGGGTGCGGTGGCGTCGGAGGGCGGCCAGGTGTTCATCTACGGCTTCGCCGATTTCCTCGACGGTGCGACCGCAGCGCTGGAGTCTGTGGGCGTCGACACTGAGGATGCCAAAATCGAGAACTTTGGGTAGGAAAGCACACTCGGTTGGTGGCTCGCGCCCCGCAAACCGATATCGGAGCGGTAGTCCGAGCTACCGACACACCGCGCACCGACCGCCGTTCATTTATTCCGCCGGCCAGCGCCAAAGAGCCGCTCGATCAGTGATCGGTCGGTTTCCCGTTCAGTGAGGAGGACGGTGCCGTCGACCTCGTTGACGACGTTCAGATGTAGCGAGTCGGTGACCAGGCGCGCGAGGATGCCCTGTTCGGTGGCACCCAGCAATACCATCGTTTTGTCGGTCGACTCGCGTTCGATGGCTGCCTCGATGTCGCCCGAATCGTCGACGATACGGGTCGCATCGGCGAGGTCGTGGTTCTCGGCCCAATCGGTGAGGAACGCCTCACCCGCCTCGCGTTCTTGGGGGCTGTCGGCGACGTGGAGGAGGGTTATCTCCCCACCGGTGGCCTCGCGGAGGCTCCGGGCGATCTCCGCGCTCAGATCCGACACTGGCCCGCCCGCCGTCGGAACAAGCATTTTCGAACAGTCACCGCCGCGGTCCTTGACCACGAGAAAGTCCGCGGGGAGCTGGTTCGTGAGTTCGGCAAGCGGCCGCTCGGCGCGGGCACTGGCCCACAGGCCGTGTTTCTCCCAGTTCATCACCACGAGGTCGGGGCGTGTGCGGTTTGCCCGGTCGAACACCTCCTCGAGCGAACGGTGGGAGACGATAGTTGAGGTTTCGAAGGCGATATCATACTGCTCGCCGATGCGTTCAATATCTGCCAGTTGATGTGCGGACTCCTCGACGATACGGTCTCGCTGCCGGCGGTCGTCGGCCGGTTTGTTCTGCTCCGGTGCCTGGACGACGTGAGCGACGTGGACCGTCCCCTTCTCGCGGGTATCCGCGAGTGTACAGGCCAGTTCGACCAGCCCGGACTCCGTTCGAGGGTTCGCGATGGGGACCAAGACGCGGTAGGAATCGGAGTCTCTGACGAAGTCTTGGACGGTATCGACGAGCGGTACGTACGAGCGGCCGGCGAGATTGCCCAGTAGCCACTCGCGGACAGAGAGCCGCCTGACGTGTTCGAACCGGGCTGTTTCGAGCCGTTGTTCAGTCGTTTGGTAGTAGTTGACGATAGTTACGAGGACGACGCCACCGATGGTGTTGCCCAGCATGACGGGAACGACGAAATCGGTCATCGCCAGCAGGAACGACAGGTCACCGGTGAGCATCAGATACATAGCCTCGGTGAAGGAGACGACCACGTGGAAGAGGTTTGCGAGCGGGATACAGAGAAAAGCGAGATAAACAACCACGAGTCGGGTTATGGTATCCCGAGCAGCGAAGTTCATCCAGACGACGCCGGCGACGATGAGTCCCGCGAACGCGCCCTTGAAGAACAGCTCTACATTAGATGTCTCATAGACTCCCTTGGCGGCGAGGTCGGCCGCAACGGTGGCGGCCTCCGGACTGAATACGCCCCCGTAGGCGAGTACGGCGGCCCCGATGGCCCCGCCGGCGAAGTTCCCCGCCGCGACGATGCCCCAGTGACGGAGGAGTGCGGGAATCGACGCCAGTCGCTCCAGCGTCAGCGCAACCGGGGGGAGCGTGTTCTCAGTGTAGAGCTGGTAGCCGCCGATGATGATGTAGATGAAGCCGATAGGATACAGCAGCGCCGCGAGGACGCTGCTATCGGTTTTGGGATACATCGACGCGTAGACGAGCAGCGTGATAGTGATAGCGAAGCCGCCGGCCAGCGCGCTGAAGAACAGCTCGCGAGCGCCGGAGGTTATCTCATGGTCGGCGTCGGCGACGATGCGCTGAAACACCTCGTCGGAGGAGAACTTGTCGGGGACGACCTCGCCCGTGACGGGGACCTCCCGCTCGGCGTCGTTCACCGCATTCGACTCCGGATCACGTGAACCAGCCATTGATTTTTTATCATCCAGCGTAGCAAAAAGGGTTGGTTTTGACGCCGATACCGCCGGATAGATGCTAGTTACTCCGACTCAGCGCTGCGGGGGTCGACACGCACAGTCGAGACCCGTGCGCCGTCGACCTCGGCGACCTCAACGCGGTTCCCGTCTTCCTCAACGCCGTCGCCCGGTTCGGGGATTTCACCGAGACGCGCGAGCACAAGCCCGCCGATGGTCTCGACGGTGGCGTCGAGTCATACCCGGACGTTTTCGCTTGGAGGGTTAAACAGTGGCGGATAGAGCGGATAACTTCGCCGTTCGGCGCTGGCCAGATGTCGGCCGTTTTTATCGGTCGAACACATACAGACGCCCAATGTACACTGACGAGCAGTTCGACTACGACGTCGCGGTCGTTGGCGGCGGTCCCGCCGGATTGACGAGTGCACTCTACACCACGCGTCTGGGCATGGACACCGTTGTCATCAACCGCGGCGGCGGTCGGGCGGCAATGATGACCGATACGCACAACGTCATCGGCGTCACAGAGGACGTGAGCGGCAACGAGTTCCTGCAGACGGCCCGCGAACAGGTCGAAGACTACGGCGGGACCTACCGGCGCGGGTTCGTTGAGTCGGTCGACCCCCTCGACAGCGACGG
>JAQCNK010000327.1 GCA_028275075.1 Haloarcula sp.
GAGTAGTGACGTAGTCACGAAGGCGGCGAGAACAAGGATACTGAGGCCGATACCCGCCCGAATCTGGCTCGAACCCTGGCTACCGGTGGCTCTCTCGTAGACGGTATCGGGATTTCTAACTGAGTTGATTATTTCTCGCGTCCCTGAGACAGTGACTCGGTCACCGAGGGCATAGAGTTCCGTGAGACCGACGACCAGTCCGCGGGTGCCGTAGAACACTGCGGGATTAGTGAGGCGGTCGATATCTGGGACTCGCCCGAGTTTCGAGAGGGGCTTTTTTGTGAGAGCGAAACCGATGAGACCGGCGAGGGCAAGGACGACCCCCTCAATGATGTGCTCACGCGTGTAGGTATGGTAGACGTGCGAGACGACGGCTTTGCTAGTCACATCGAAGGGAAGCAGGGCGAACAGTGCGCCGTCGAAGAGACCGTAGAAGACACAGAGGGCGGCGATGCTGACCATCGCTACCGCCTGCCCACGGTTGGCATCTTCAACGGTTCCCTCGTACTCCCCGTGGAAGAAGGCGTAGTAGCCAAACTTGATGAACGACATGAACGTGCCGACACCCCCGATGTAGAGCAGCCACTCCAGTGTTGTCAGCCCGCCGACGTAGAACGGCCCTTTCGCAAAGTCGTAGTGGCTCCCGGCGATGACGATCCCCTTGCTGACAAAGCCGTTAAACCCGGGGAAGCCGGCGATAGAGAGCGCCGCGACAGTAAAGGCGCCGGCAGTGATCGGCATCTGTCGAGCAAGTCCACCGAGTTTCTTCAGGTTCTCTTCGCCGGTGCGGTAGACGACGACGCCGGCGGTCATGAACAACAGCCCCTTGTAGAGGATATGATTGAAAACGTGGGCGAAGGCGCCGGCCTGCGAGAGGGCCGTTCCGATGCCGACGCCGGCGATCATGTAGCCCACCTGGGACTGGATATGGTAGGAAAGCAGCCGTCGCATGTCGTTCTGGAAGAGAGCGAACGTCGCCCCGAAGACGGCCATCCCACCGCCCATGTAGGCGATGGCGACGTTGCCGTCGGGGAACGCCCGGTACATCCCATAGACACCAGTCTTGGTGGTGAACACACAGAGGAAGACACTGGCGGCGATATGTGGCCGCGGATAGGTATCCGGAAGCCAGGCGTGGAGCCCGATGAAGCCGACGTTGACGCCGATACCTATAGCGGCGAGTGCCGCGGGTAACCCTGGGGCAATCCCTGCTGTCGCGGGCCCACCCGTCACCGACCCGAACAGGAACGTCCCCTTGATGGCGTAGTTCTGCAGGATTGCGGCCATCAGCAGCGTCCCGCCGATGCCGTGGAAGATGGCGTACCGGTACCCGGCCCGCACTGCCGTCCCGCGGTAGTGCCAGACGAGCAGTGTGCTCGTCACGGCCATCAACTCCCAGAAAAAGAGGAGTGTGAGCCAGTCGCCAGCGAAGACCGCACCAAAGCTGGTGGCGACGTAGGAGTATGCGAACGCGGTCTGGACGCTCTCGGCCTCGCTGGCGTAGGAGTACAGCACCGCCACGACGCCGATGATGCCGAAAATGATGCCCATCAGCCGGGAGAAGCTGTCAACGTTCAGCAACACCGCATCGAAGCCAAGGAAGGTCGTCCGAAGGAACGCGCCGCTCGGGATAGCCCACGACCACGCTAACGCAGCCGCGGAGGCGACGATACCCAGCGCGTGACCGGCTTTCCGTGGCAAGACGGCAATCGCAAACGCCACGGCGAGCAGGATGACGACGGGCGGCACCGACGTAAGCGCGCTCGCCATCAGCCCATCACCCCCGGGAGCCCGCCGACGACCGTCTCGACGATTCGGAGGAACACCGCCAGCCGCGGCACAATACCGAGCGCAAGTGACAGCGTGGCCGCGGTCAGGATTGGGCCGAGCATGAACCAGGTACTCTCCTGACCCAGCCAGCCCCGGTTTTCCCACCCACCCTCAGGCGGACCACTGTGGTGTTCTACGTCCTCATGGCGCATGCCGAGATGATCGACCTGTTCGGGCCGTGGCACCGAATCCTGTTCGTCCGACTCGGCGCTCGTCTCGTGTCTGTCACCGTCGTTGGTCAGGTCGGCCTCGCCTGCCGCTGACACCTCGGCCCCCTCACCGCTTGCAGTCGTGTCTCGGGGACCGTCGCTCCCTGCACCGCCGTCAGCAACCACTGCCTCCCGACCCCCGAAGACGGCACTGACGAGTGGTTTCTCGTCATGGTCCTCGGCCGTCTCGAAGTACGCCTGATAGACGATGGGCCAGAAGTAGGCGATGTTGAGCACGCCCGAGACCAGCAAGGCAGCGGCGAAGATGGCCTGTCCGCCCTCCAGTGCCCCGATAACGAGGTACCACTTGCTGACGAACCCCGCGACGAGTGGGATGCCGGCCATCCCCGCCGCGGCGACGGCGAAGGCGGCCATCGTCAGCGGCATCCGTCGTCCGATACCGGCCATATCGCTGATGTCGTCGGTGTGTGTCTCGACGTGGATGGCACCTGCACAGAAGAACAGCGTGAGCTTCATGAACGCGTGGGCGGGGATATGGAGCAACCCGCCGACGAGGGCGTTGCCTTTGAGCAGCGCCAGTCCCAGGACGATATACGAGAGTTGGCTGATCGTTGAGTAGGCCAGCCGGCGCTTGAGGTTGTCCTGACGCAAGGCGATGACGCTGGCGGCGATAAGTGTAAAAGCTGCGACAGCTGCAAGCGGGAGTGCAACCCCCAGTTCGGCCATCAGGTCGGTACCGAAAACGTCCAGCACGACCCGGGCAATGCCGAAAACGCCACTCTTGACGACAGCGACGGCGTGGAGCAGTCCGGAGACCGGCGTCGGCGCGACCATCGCGTCGGGGAGCCAGGAGTGAGCGGGCATCAGGGCGGCCTTCACTCCGAAGCCGGCGGCGAGCAGAGCGAACGCGGCCTTCGCGAGCGTGGGGTCGGCCGTGGCAAGCGCCTCGATGCCGCCCGGCGTGAACGCGGTCGTCCCGGTCAGGAAGTAGACGAGCAGCGTGCCACCGAGGACGGCGACACCGCCACCGAACGTGTATGTGAGGTACTTCCGGCCGGCCGCGCGGGCCTCGTCACTCTCGTCGTGTGTAACCAGCGGGTACGTCGACACCGTCAGCAGTTCGTAGAACACGAACAGCGTTAGCAGGTTGGCACCGAACGCCACCCCCATTGCGGAAGCGACGCTCGCCGCGAAAGAAGCGAAGTATCGGGTCTGTGCGTGTTCGCTCAGCCCGCGCATATAACCGATGGAGTAGAAACTGGTAACGACCCACAACAGACTCGCCAGCAGGCCAAACAGAATACCCAGCGCATCGGCTCGCAACACGAGCGCCAGCCCGGAGCCGAAATCGGCGATACGGGTGACGTAGACCGTCCCCGAGAGCACGTTGGGAACCATGCTCGCGACGATGGCGAGTTTCGCCCCCGCCACGGTGAGGGTGACGCCCTCGCGGACGTTCGGTCGCGACTTCAGCGAGAGAATCACGGGGATGGCCAGTGCGCTCACGAGGACGGCAAGCAGCGGTCTGAGAGATGCGACGTCTGTCATTGGATGAGTAGCGGCAGTGTTTCGTTCAAGAGCTGTTCAACTGCTGGAACAGCCGCGGTCAGCGCGACCGCCAAGATCGCGGCGATCACGACGACAGCGAGCATCCCAGTCGAGACGGATTCCCCGCCGTCCGCGACGGCTGCCTCCTCCCGGATGGTCGGCTCGGCGAAGTAGAGCCGTTCGCCGAGACGGGCGAAATAGGCAAGCGTCAACAGCGTGCTGAGCAACACGACGGCGACGACCGGCCAGATCTCGGCCTCAACGGCACCGACGAGGATATACCACTTGCCGACGAAGCCGATGGCAGGCGGGACCCCCACCATCCCGAGGGCGAGGACGGTGAACGCGCCCGCAGCGATGGGCGTCCTGCTCCCCATCCCTGCGTAGCCGCCGACAGTGTCGGCGCCTGTCTCGCGTTCGATGATGCCGCTGGCGGCGAACAGGCCCCCCTTCATCACGGCGTGGCCCACGAGGTGGACAGTCGCGCCGACGACGGCGATGGGCGTCGCAATGGTGAAGCCGACGATGACGAGGCCGAACTGCGACACAGAGGAGTACGCCAGCATGCGCTGGACGTTAGACTGGGCGACGGCCAGCGCCGACCCGGCGACGATACTGACCGATGCGACGGCGATGAGCGCCCACCGCGCCGCAGGCACCGCCGTCAGGAAGTTGACGGTAAAGACCGAGAACAGCAGGCGTGCAAGCGCGTAGGCCGACACCGTCGATACCAGCGCCGAGATGAACGCGCTGACGCTGTCAGGCGAGTTCGCGTAGGCGTCGGGCTGCCACGTGTGTAACGGGAACAACGCGACTTTCACCGTGAGCCCGCCGACCATCAACCCGAACGCCGTCAGGACAAGTGTCGAGTCGTAACCGACTGTAGCGAGTTTCGCGCTCATATCCGCCATATTGAGCGTCCCGGTCGCCGCCAGCGCATACCCCACGCCCAGCAGGTACAGCGAAGCACCGACAGTGCCGATGATGAGATACTTCAGGGCGGCGACGGCTGCGCTGGCTGCACGGCCGCTCGCGACGAGGCCGTAGGCGGCCAGGCCCGTAATCTCTAGGAAGACGTAGAGGTTGAACACGTCGCCGGTCACCGTCATCCCGGTGAGCCCGGTGACCAGCAGGAGAAACTGGCTGTAAAACGTATTCTCGTGTGGGCCAGCGTGTCGCGCGTACGCGAGCACACCGAGCGAGATGGCACTGATGAGCGCCACAACCGAGAGCGAGAGCCCGTCGACGACGAGTTCGATACCGTAGGGTAGTGCGAACCCGCCGACGGCGTAGGAGACGACGCCGTCGGACCAGACCTGCTCCGCAAGGAGGCCCACGAGCGTTGCGTGGCCGGCCATCGTGAGGACGGCGATGGGCCAACCGGCGCGGTCAGTGTAAAGGCTTGCCACCAGCGGCACGGCACCGCCGATGATCGGCACAACGACCAGCAGGACGGGGAGATGCTCAATCATAGTATAGCTCCTCCAGGGTGTCTTCGTCGAGTGTGCCGTACTCCGAGTAGATACGGACGATGAGTGCCAGCGCCACCGCGGTCAGGCTCACTCCGACGACGATGGCAGTCAGGATGAGGACGTGTGGCAGCGGGCTCACGTAGGGCCCGCCACCCTTCGTTACGACCGGCGGGTTGGCGCCGGTCCGGTACGCCAGCGTAATGAAAAACAGGAAGATTCCCGTCTGGAAGATGTTCATGCCGATGACCTTCTTGACGAGGTTCGGCGACTCGATGAGCATGTATAGCCCGATGCCAAGCAGCAGGACGACCGCGTAGTAGTTGTACCGGCTCGTCAACAGATCTAACTGGAGAACGTCGACTGTCATCGCTCGCCCTCCCCGACGACGTGGCCGAACCCGGCCGCAAGCAGGAAAAAGAGCCCGATTGCGACGGCGGCGACGATACCACCGATACCGAGTTCAACCAGTTCGATTCCGTACTTGCTGGCCTTGGCGTAGTACGGCAGGTACTCGTTGTACTGGAGGAAGTTGCCGCCCAGAGCGATAGCACCCAGCCCGATGCCGGCAAAGACGAGCACGCCACCCGAGGCCAGCGCAGCGACGACGCGCACGTCGAGCCACTGTCGCGTGGAGTCGATACCGTAGGCGAACGCGAGCATCATCACGACTGAGCCGGCGATAACGCCGCCCTGGAAGCCGCCGCCGGGCGTGTCCGCACCGTGGAACATGATAAACAGGGCAAAGGTGAGAACGAACGGGGCGACGACCCGAACCGTCGTCATGATGATCGTCGACTCGACGTACAGCCCTGGCTCCTCGTCAGCGCTCATGCGAACACCTCCCGGCGTAGCACGGAGAGGGCAACGACGCCGGCCGAGAATACGACGACGGCCTCTCCGAGCGTGTCGAAGCCACGATACGCTGCCAGCACCGCTGTCACCGCATTTTTCACCTGCGTCTCTTTGTAGGCGTGTTCGAGGTAATACTGGGTTATCTCCCCACCGGCAACGGGTGCAGTCGGATCGCCGATGGCCGGCAGCGACGGGACTGTGGCGCCCAGCGCCACGACGAACGCACCGACGAACAGTACAGTCCGCCACCGGATCGGTTCGAACAACCGGTCGGTCTCCGGCGTCACCGTGTTCGCCAACGCCAAGATGAACAGTATCGTCATGATACCGGCACCGACGGCGGCCTCGGTCAGCCCCACATCGGGCGCCTGGAGGACGAGCCAGATGATGGAGATGCCCAGGCTGTAGGCCGCAAAGGCGATGACCGCTGCCAGTGTGTCCTTGAGCAGCGCCGCGCCAACAGCACAACACAGGACGAACACCAGCAGTGCCCCCTGGAGCAGCGTCAGGCTCATGAGTCGTCCTCCGTCGTCCACGGCTCGATTCCCTGATCGTCTGCCGCCCGGGCGATAGCATGGGCTGCGGTGGGGTTCGTGATAAACATGAAGACGACCAGGAAGACGGCCTTGATTATCGAGAGCCCCGACTCAAGGGCCAGGGCGGCAGCGCCGATGGTGAGCACTGCACCGAGGGTGTCGCTTTTCGACGCCGCGTGTGCCCGGGTGTATATATCGGGCATCCGGACGATGCCGATTGCGGCGACGCCACCGAAGAAGGCGCCAAGCAGGGCTAACCCGACGATGGCCCACTCGACTGGTGTCACAGCACACCCCCGTGTTCGACGTTGAACTTCGAGAACGCAATAGAGAGCAGGAAGTTCAACAGCGCGTACACCAGCGCCACGTCCAGAAACGTCGACTCGTCGAAGGCGGCTGCCACGAGCGCGATGGCGATTACAGTGTTCGTGCCGGCGACGTTGACGGCGATAACCCTATCGTGGATAGTCGGGCCAACAAACACCCGGTAGAGGGCGACCACACCGAAAAGCACGAAGGCCGCGGCGATGGCCAGCAGCGCAGTGGAGAACTCAACCATCCGAGCTCCCCCCGTCGTCCCCGCGTTCCCGCGGGGTCGGAATGGCCGCGGCCTCCCGGCCGTAGAAGACAAATCTGACGGCTCGTTCCAGCCCGCCGTCGAAGAGGTCCGCCCGGGAGTCGACAGTCAGCGAGTGGATGGCAAAGGCCCGGTCGGTGACGCTGATAGTGAGCGTCCCGGGCGTGAGGGTGATGCTGTTTGCCAGCGTCGTCACGGCGGTGTCGCCCCAGATGGCCGCCCGCAACTCGACCACTTCTGGGTCAATCGGTAGGTCCGGATGCAGGACAACATACGCGATCTGGAGATTCGCGACGGCGATCTCTTTGAGCAAGTACGGCGCGTAGATCACCAGCCGAAGGAGCTGTTTGCCGACGCGGACGAAAGCGGGCTGATCGCTGAACGCGACCGGTCCGAGCAGGACGGCGACGAGCGCCGCGGTGAGAAAGCCAGTGAACGCATCGACGGGTTTCCACGCAGAAAGCAACATGTAAAACAGGTAGGAGGCCGCGAAGACAGCGAGATACTTCGGGAGCGAGCCCGCACGTGCTAGCACCGTCCGTTCGGCCCGCCGCTCGATAGGTGCCTCTTCGACATCGACATCCCCATTAGCGAGTTCGATCGTCAGCGGACGCAACATGGGGCTCGAACCGCCGGGGCTGTACTCGGGATCGAGGACGATACGGTCGATATCTTGTTCGTCGACGTATGCGAGCAACACGTTGGCGTAGTCGCCCGGACTGAACAGATACTGATCAGCGCCGAGGACATCGGTGCTGAGCTCCAGATTCGCGGGCAGTTCTCCGCCCGTGTCCTCCTC
>JAQCNK010000331.1 GCA_028275075.1 Haloarcula sp.
TCCCAGTTGTATTCCCCCACCGTCGCGGTTCGGTCGGGCGACGTAACCCCACCATCTGACCCGGCGGCATTGGTATCCTCTGTTGCCATCGTTACTCAGACCCCACCCTGTGAAAAGTCTCACTCGTCGGTGCAGTGCTGACCGACACACCGAGCAGTACGGAGTAGTGAGACACAGTATATGCGTATATCGACAGCAATCTTACTTAAGCTTTTGCCGGGAATATTGAACTTGATAACTGAGCGTGTGTGGTTATATTGTCACAGTAGCGCCTATTAGTCGGTTTTTGGATGAAGGCTGTACTGAGAGTATCAGTCTAAGAAATAAACGACTCGATACGGTTCATCGCGGTTTTGAGTTCGTCCAGACCCGTGGCATACGAGATCCGGAGGTGGCCGTCGCCGCCCTCTCCGAAGGCCGAACCGGGGACGACGGCGACCCGCTTTTCTTGAAGCAGCGCCTCGGCGAACTCCTCAGCGTCGTCCCACGGACACTCTGGGAACGCGTAGAAGGCGCCGGCAGCGGGGAAGCACGCCAGACCCATCTCTTCGAACCGCGAGAGGACGTAGTTCCGACGGCGGTCGTACTGAGCGGACATCTCGTCTACCTCGTCGAGGCAACTGTCCAGCGCTTCGATTGCCGCGTGCTGGGCAGTTGTTGGGGCCGACAGCATGGTGTACTGGTGGACGCGGTTCATGGCCGTGATGGCATCCGCGGGGCCCATGGCGTAGCCCAGTCGAAAGCCCGTCATCGCGAACGCTTTCGAGAAGCCGTTGAACACAACGGTCCGCTCGCGCATCCCCGGCAGTGTCGCGATGGAGGTGTGATCGTGCTCATATGTGAGATCAGCGTAGATCTCGTCGGCGAAGACCGAAAGGTCGTGCTCCCGGCAGAAGGCCGCCACCTCACGCAGTTCGTCACCCGTCATTGTCGCGCCGGTCGGGTTGTTCGGATAACAGTAGACGAGCGCGTCAGCCGCCGCCGCGCCGGACGCTTCAAGAACCTCGCGGGTGAGTTTGAATTCGTCTTCGGCCCGCGTGGTCACGTCGACGACATCAACGCCGGCAAAGGTCGCCCCAGGGACATACGAGACGTAACAGGGCTGGGCGACGGCGAGCTTGTCACCGGGGTTTAGCAGCGCCCGAAACGCCAGATCAAGCCCCTCGCTGGCGCCCGCGGTGACGAGCATCTCGTCGTCGGGGTCGTAGCTGAGACCGTGGGCGTCCGCTTCGAACCGCGAGATTCGCGTTCGTAGCTCGCGTTTGCCCCTATTGGCCGTGTAGGAAGTCTGGCCCCGCTCCAGTGACGTGATTGCGGCTTCCCGGGCCGCCCACGGCGCGGAGAAGTCCGGCTCCCCGACCCCCAGCGAGATGATATCGTCCATCTCCTCGGCCAGTTCGAAGAACCGGCGGATACCCGACGGCGGTACCGAGTCAACCCGGTCTGCTGGTTCCAGTGTCATGGCGAGACCGACAGTCTATCATCATCGTCGTCTTGATCGTCGAACTCTATCCCCTGTTCCTTGTAGGACTCCATGATGTAGTGGGTAACCGTCTGCGTGATTTCGGGGATGGGAGCTATTTTCTCACTGATGAAATGGGATACCTCCCGCATCGAGTCACCTTCGACGGTCAGGTCGAAGTCGTAGTCACCGCTCACGAGTCGCAACGACGTGACCTCGGGGAACTTCGCGATACGCTCCGCGATATCGCCGTAGTTGGTCTCGCGGTCGAGTGCCACGTTCAGTTCGACGGTCGCACGGACCCGCTCACCGTTGGTCTCTAACCTGTCCCAGTTGATGACAGCCTGATAGCCGGTGATGGCCCCCGCCTCTTCGAACTCCGTGACAATGGCTTCGACCTCGCTCTCAGTGAACTCGGTCATGTGTGCGAGATCTTCGGTCGTGTAGCGGGCGTTCTCGCCCAGCAAGTCCAGAATTTCACGTGGGCTGCTCATACAGATGAGCGGGCACTCATTATCAAAAGCCTTGCTCAACGAGGGGCACCAGCCCCGCTGTGAACGGCCGAAACGGACGCGAGTTTTAATTAGGAGTAGTCCAACTGGTGTGGTAATGTTCGACGATACAGAGGACGAGCCAGAGACGGGATGGGGATATATCGCCTCTCACGACGACGCACCGACGGTTATCGACACCCTGATTCGGCTAGACCCGGAGCAGACCTACACGAAGACCGAACTCAGCGACGAGGCCGGCGTCGCCCTGAAATCGCTGTATCTCGAAGGGACGCTCGATGACCTCGTCGAAATGGGGTTTCTGGAGAAACGCGGCGACGAGGGAGAGGAGGTCCTGTTTAGCGTCGCTAACAACACCGCCGTGTTCGAGGCCGCCGCCGCGTTCGACGACGCTATCGTGACTCGTCTGGACGAGTAGCTCGGGCAGCAAGCGCCGAGCCAAATCGGTCCGTTCTTTATCTCTGCCCGCAGAGCGTGGCCAACAGTGGCTTCAGCCGATCAATCACGGCTCGTGGTCGGTCTCGTGGGCGGTTCACACCTCCTGAACCACGCGTACTTTATGTTGCTGCCGCCCATTTTCGGCCCGCTGCGGGCCGAGCTGGGGCTCACGGACGCGCAGCTCGGTGTCGCACTCGGGGTCATCGGCGTGGTCGTGACGGCGCTGCAGTTGCCCTTCGGCTCGCTCTCTGACTCCCGCGGTCGGACCCCAGTGCTGGCCATCTCGCTCACCTTCGGCGCGCTCGGGGCGCTGTTGACCGCGACCGCGCAGAGTTACGTCTGGCTGCTCGCGGCGAGCGTCGTCGTCGGGATCGGTATCGCGGGCCACCACCCTGCCCATTACCCGCTCATCGGTGCGGTAACGACGCCTGACACCCGGGGGCGGGCCTACAGCGTCCACGGTTTCACAGGAGTCCTCGGCTTCGCCGCACCACCGGCAATCGTCGCAGCAGCGGCCACGGCAGGGGTCGACTGGCGGCTGGCAATCGGCGCCATCGCTGCCGGCGGCAGTGTCTACGGTGTGGCCTGCCTGCTAGCGTTTGCCAGCTACGTCGACCGCGAGGTCACGCATCCGTCGGGCGACGAAAATCGGTCCAAGAGATCGGCTGCCAGTAACCGCTCGCTCGCGGTCCGTATCCGGCGGGAGCTACGGAGCCTGCTCGCCTCGCGTTCAATCGTCGCGCTCACTGTCCTGTGGTTGCTTACGTCAACGGCTGGGTGGGGCGTCAAACAGTACACAGCGACACTACTCTCGGCGGGTTACAAGCTCTCCGACGCCACCGCGAACGCCACCGTCTCGGCGATGTTGGCCGTCGGTGCCGTGCTTATTTTCGGAGGCGGGTGGCTCACTGACCGCTACGCGGCGGGGCCGGTGCTGATCGGTGGGTACGCTGCGCTGGTGGTCGTCGCAAGTTTGCTCGCGGTCGGGGCGCTGCCGACCATCGGCGCACTCGCGCTGGTGCTCGTTCTCTCGGCAACCGTCGACGCGAGCAGGCCCGCAAGAGCCGCGCTTGCTGACGCGTTCTCGACTGATGACACGGCGGGGAAGAACTTCGGCTTGCTGACCATCGGCATCTCGGGGGGCGCCGCTGTCGCCCCACCCGTTTTCTCGGTTTTCCTCGGTCGCTTTGGCGTCAACGCGGTGTTCTGGGCCATTGGAGGGGTAGGTGTCGTTGCAATCGGCCTCACTGTCGTGGTGCTGTCGGTAGCTGGGGAGCCGTGACCGGGCGGGGACAGCCTGGTCCGTGTAGTGGTCAATATGGGCAGTGGCTGTACGGGTCGACAGAACGATTGCATGACCAGCCGGCGAGAGCCCCGAGTTTTTACTGTCCCGTCTCGTAGCTCCGACTACTATGGTTTCACTCGACTCCGAATCCGACGTGCTCAAGCGCGGTGACAGCGCGCCGTCGTTCGAACTTGCCGGCGCCGACGGCCAGATGTACCGGCTCGAAGACCTCGACGACAACGAGGCGCTGCTCGTGGTGTTCACCTGTAACCACTGTCCGTACGCCAAGGCCAAAATACCGGAGCTAAACCGCCTCGCCGACGAGTACGACGACCTTGCAGTCGTGGGCATCAACTCGAACGATCCGAAGGAGTACCCCGACGATTCCTTCGAGCGGATGCAGGAGGTCGTATCGGAGGGGACCGTCAACTACGACGCTTATCTCCACGACGCCGATCAGTCTGTCGCAGCGGCCTACGGCGCCCGCTGTACGCCCGACCCGTTCCTCTTTGATACCGACGACGGCGGTTTCCGCCTCGCCTACCACGGCCGTCTGGACGACGCCCCCAACCCGGATGACGAGCCGAGCGAGCGAGAAATGGCCAGCCACGTCGAGACGTTGTTGGCCGGTGGAGAGATCACCGCCGCGGAAAAACCGTCCCGTGGCTGCTCGATAAAGTGGATGCCTGGCAACGAGCCCGACTACTGGGACATCTGAGCGTGGGCTGTCCAGACGAGGCTTTACACTGCCGGCTGTACGTTCGTAACGATATTCGACACCCCGGGGTGTCGAACTGCTTCAGTTTGTTACAGCCGGCAGTATTACCAGGACACCGTGTAGACCACCACTATGGACGAGACGCCGCTCCCGGACGTGACCGAACAGTTTGCCCGGTCGCTCGCGGCCGAGCCAGACGAGATTATCGCCGAGATGGACGAACGAGCAGCCCGCCAGGGGTTTCCAACGGTCGGCCCCGCGGTCGGCGCGTGGCTCCGCCTCCTCGCCCGTCTGACTGACGCCGAGCGTGTCTTCGAGTTCGGGTCGGGCTTTGGCTACTCGGCCTACTGGATGGCGCCCGCGCTCCCCGCCGACGGCGAACTCGTCCTCACCGAGGTCGACACCGACGAACTCGACGCCGCGCGTGGGTACTTCGAGCGGGGCGGGTACGCCGACCGCGCCGTCTTCGAACATGGCGATGCCATCGAAATCGTCAGCCGATACGAGGGCCCGTTCGATGTGGTAGTAATCGACAACGAGAAGCACCGCTACACCGAGGCGTTCGAGGCTGTCCGTGAGAACGTCCCAGTGGGTGGCGTCATTGCCGCAGATAACGCAATCGAGGCCGGGCCGCTGGACTTTGGGGATATCAGAGCATTACTCGACGGCGAACCGGTCGACACGAGCGACGCCAACCGCGGGATCGCCGACTTCCTCGATCACGTTCGGTCGGAGCCAGCGTTTGAGATCGGTCTGCTGCCGCTTGGCGAAGGTGTCGCGGTCTGTGTGCGGGTCGCCTGATACGGCGACTATACGGGTCGACACTGATAGATATTCGCTGGGGTCTGGTGGAGGCGAGTTCTATCAATCGTTCTGTCGACCCGTATATCCGGTTCCCATTCTCGGCATCGAAAATCAGGGTGTATAGCTTATGTGGCAGGCCTCGCAACCACAGGGTAACTGATCATGAGTTTAATGATAGACATCAGAAAGCTCGGGCTCTTCAACAAGATGGCCAAAGAGGGGGGCAACACCGTCGCCAACCACTTGAGTCAGATGACTGGGATGGAGACGCAGATGGAGATTACGAAGATAAACTTCATCGATATTCCGGATATCAAGACACACATCGGCGACGAGAAGCAGATCGGTATCAGCATCGAGATGGTCGAGAAACCCCACGGATACATTCTCTTTCTGTTCAACGGGTCGTCCGCCAAGGACCTCGCTCACGGCATGATCGGCGACATGGGTGAGACCAGCGATGAGGGCGGGTTCACCGACATGGAACGCTCGGCTATTCAAGAGATCGGGAACATCATGACCAGCGGCTTCATCGACGGGTGGGCAAACGTCCTCGATACGACGATTGACATCTCGACGCCGAACTTCACGTTCGGGCCAGGCAGCGGAATGGTCGATCAGTTGGTCGGCGACCGTGACAACGACATGGCGCTGATGTTCGACTCGCGGGTCCACGCGCTGGATTCGGATATCAATGTGAAGGTGTACACGTTCCCCGAACTGGACGAACTCGTCGGCCTGATGCAGGAAATCGAAGTCTGATAGCGATTGACCGGTACGCGTCGACCACAGGTTCGGAACTAACGAAAAATAATCATCAGACGGGACCGTCTCGGCGCGTCGGTGGCCGACAGAAGTGAAGATGACGCTGGAGGGGGGTCGTCGGTTGCACGAGCTATATGGGTACACCAGACGTGGGTGGGTGTATGGAGATACTTTCTGCGCATCCGGTCCCGGCGCATGCCCG
This sequence comes from Haloarcula sp., assembly GCA_028275075.1. Lineage (GTDB taxonomy): Archaea > Halobacteriota > Halobacteria > Halobacteriales > Haloarculaceae > Haloarcula. The sequence continues at coordinate 6,187 of JAQCNK010000331.1, forward strand.
TGCGGTGAAAGCCACGGCCCGGGAGTTCGCTGAGCAACATATCGCCCCCGTCGCCGCCGACTACTACGAGTCCGGTGAGTACCCCTGGGAGGTACTGGAAGCCGGAATGGAGGCAGGGCTTGTCGGGCAGGATCTGAGCGAGGAATTCGGTGGCAAAGGCTACGATCTAGAGCAGGTTCTCGCCATCGCCGAGGAGTTCTTCCGAGCCGACGCCGGCATCGCGCTGACTCTCCAGCTCGCGAGCTTCGGAGCCGAAATCGTCGAAGACCACGGCAGCGAGGCCCAGAAAAAGGAGTATCTCCGTCCCATCGCCGAGAACGAACAGATCACTGGCCTCGCTGTCTCCGAACCAGAGACCGGCAGTGATCTCACGGGCATGACCACGAGCGCAGAGGCACAGGGCGACGAGTGGGTGCTGAACGGTGAGAAGTACTGGGTCGGCAACGCCGTCGAAGCCGACTGGCTCACCCTCTACGCAAAGACCGGTGATGACCCCAACAACCGCTACGACAACTACTCGATGTTCATCGTCCCGACGGACGCCGAGGGCTATGATGCCGAGCACGTCCCGGAAAAGATGGGCTTTCGTGCGTCGAAGCAGGGTCATATCGTGCTGGACAACTGTCGCATCCCCAAGGATCATCTGATCGGTGTGGAGGGTGCCGGCTTCTATATGCTCGCGGAGTTTTTCAACCGCGGCCGAGTCGTCGTCGGCGGTCACGGACTCGGACTCGCCGCCGCCGCCATTGAGGAAGCGTGGGAGTTCGTCCACGACCGCGAAGCCTTTGGCCGCACCATCAACGAGTTCCAGGCCGTTCAACACAAGCTCTCGGATATGCAACTGCAGTTCCAGTCGGCGCGCTCGCTCACGTGGGACGCCGCCCGTCGCGTCGCCAATCAGGAGGACGCCGGGTACTGGGCCGCGCTGGCGAAGACAGCGGGCACGGAAGCCGCGACGGAGTGTTCCCAGAAGGGCATGCAGCTCTTTGGTGGCCGGTCGGTGCTGCTGGAGAACCGTCTCTCACGTGTGTTCCGCGACGCGCGAATGCCGGTGATCTACGAGGGTCCCAACGACATCCAGCGCAACCTTATCTACCGGCAGACGCCGCAGTGAGTTCACTGGGCGAGATGGGTCTTCTGGAGGTGTGACACGTGATTAGGTTTCGGGGGAACCAGTCCAGAGGGGTATCCGGCCCCAACATGCCGTCCCAGCGATATATTTGTCTGGGTAGAAACTGTGGATATTAATCATCGGGATTACGTTAAAACCCGGCGTAATCGTCCGAATAGTCACGATTAATGGGTTTCAATGTAGTGGAAAATATTTAGTCGTGGCCCCCCAACCTACGCGTACGGCACCACAGCTGGGGCCGAAGATCTCACAATGACAGACAATGAACTCATCTGGCGAATCGCTGGCGGTTCCGGAGACGGAATCGACTCGACCAGTCAGAACTTCGCGAAGGCCCTGATGCGCTCGGGACTTCACGTATTCACACACCGGCATTACCCGTCGCGTATCCGCGGTGGCCACACGTACGTAGAAGTGCGCGCGAAAGACGAAGATGTACAGTCACGCGGTGACGGCTACAACTTCCTGCTCGCACTCGGGGACTCTTTCGCCCGGAACCCACAGGACGAAGCCTACTACGGTAAAGAAGAGCTGAAACCGTTATACGAGAACTTCGACGATCTCCGCGAAGGCGGTGTTCTCCTCTACGATGAGGGACTGCTCGACGAGGAAGACATCGAAGAGATCGAACTCGAGGAGGCCGCAGCGGAGAACGGCTGGCACGTGGTCCCGATGGACCTGCGTGGCATCGCCAAAGAGCACGGCCGCGAGATCATGCGTAATACGGCCGGTATCGGCGCGACCGCCGCCATCCTCGACATCGGTACCGAGGAGTTCGAGAAACTCATCGAACAGAACATGGCCGGCGACATGCAGGAGGCGAACCTCGCGGTGCTGGAAGACGCCTACGAGGCCGCTTCAGAGCTCGATGTCGATCACGACATCGAGGTGCCCGAAGGCTCTCACGACCAAGAGCAGGTCCTTCTCTCGGGCTCTAACGCCATCTCCTATGGGGCACTCGACGAAGGCTGTCGGTTCATCTCAGGCTATCCGATGACTCCGTGGACGGACGTCTTCACTATCATGTCCCAGCACCTGCCCGAGTTCGGTGGTATCTCGGAACAGGTCGAAGACGAGATCGCCGCTGCATCGCTCGCGCTCGGTGCCTCGCATATGGGCGTGAAGGCGATGTCCGGCTCCTCGGGCGGTGGCTTCGCGCTGATGTCCGAACCGCTCGGACTCGCCGAGATGACCGAGACCCCGGTAGTACTGGTCGAAGCGATGCGTGCCGGCCCCTCGACCGGGATGCCGACCAAGCCAGAACAGGCCGACCTCGAACACGTCCTGTACACCTCACAGGGCGACTCAGCCCGCGTCGTGTTCGCACCCGCGAACATCAGCGAGTGTTACACCCAGACGCGTGCGGCGTTCCGAATCGCCTACGAGTACCAGATCCCGGCCATCGTCATCTACGATCAGAAGATTCAGGGTGAACTCCGGAACCTGCCGGCGAGTCACTTCGACGAAGAGCCGAACGCCGACGCCGGCTCGGTCCTCACAGAGGACGAGATTCAGGATGCCGCCCACCACGCGTCGGGTAAGTTCCAGCGCTTCCTCCACGAGCCCGAAGACGGCTCGAACGTGAGCCCGCGCTCGGTGCCCGGCCAGAAAGACGGCCGCTATCTCGCGACCGGGAACGAGCACAATCCGTCGGGTCACATCAGCGAGGACCCCGACAACCGCATTGCTCAGATGGAGCGCCGTCTGAACAAGCTTGATGACATCCGTGCCGATCTCGACGAGAACACCTCCCACCAGACGTATTACGGTCCCGAAAACGCCGAAAACGGCGTGCTCGTCTGGGGGAGCCAGCAGGACACGGTCTTTGAGGCCGTCGACCGGCTCAACGACAACGGCCACTCAGTAAAGGCCCTCGGCGTCTCAGACATGGCCCCGTATCCGGTCGATGAGGTCTCCGAGTGGCTCGAATCTGTCGACCAAGCGCTGGTCGTCGAGATGAACGCGACGGCCCAGTTCCGCGGCCTGACCCAGAAGGAGATCGGCAAGTACGGCGACAAGATGTCCAGCTTGCTCAAGTACAACGGCAACCCCTTCGAACCCGCCGAGATCGTCGACGGGTTCGAATCCAGCATCAACGGCGAGGATCTCGCCGCGACCAACATGACGTACCTGCCAACGGCAGGTGACTAACCTATGAGTGCATTCAGCGCAATCGAAGAAGACCGAGAAATAGAGCGAGACGAGTTCACACCAGGTATCGAGCCGCAGGCCACTTGGTGCCCCGGCTGCGGGGACTTTGGTGTCCTGAAGGCTTTGAAACAGGCTATGCCCGAGGTCGGGCGCAACCCCGACGAGGTTGCCCTCTTTACCGGAATCGGCTGCTCCGGGAAGCTCAACAGCTACTTCGAGAGCTACGGCTTCCACACGATCCATGGCCGCTCGCTGCCCGTCGCCCGGGCCGCGAAGCTCGCCAACCCTGAGATCGAAGTCATCGCCGCCGGTGGCGACGGTGACGGCTACGGTATCGGTGGCAACCACACCATCCACACCGCGCGTGAGAACCACGATATGACCTATATCGTGTTCAACAACGAGATCTTTGGGCTCACCAAGGGTCAGACATCGCCGACCTCACCGAAGGGCCACAAATCGAAGACCCAGCCCCACGGCTCGGCGAAGTCCCCGATTCGGCCCCTCAGCCAGCAGCTCAACGCCGGCGCAACCTACGTCGCCCGCACCGCTGCCGTCAACCCGAACCAGGCCAAGGAGATCATCGCCGAGGCAATCGAACACGACGGGTTCGCACACATCGACTTCCTGACCCAGTGCCCGACCTGGAACAAGGACGCGAAACACTACGTCCCCTACACGGACGTCCAGCAGTCCGACGAGTTTGAGTTCGATGTCACGGACCGTGCGGAGGCGGCCGAGATGATGCGAAAGACCGAGGAACGACTCTACGAGGGCGAAGTCCTCACTGGCCGGATGTACGTTGACGACAGCCGCCCCTCCTACGGCCAAGAGAAGCGCTCCATCGGTGAGATGCCCGAGGAGCCCCTCGCCGAGCGGTACTTCGACGAGGACGCCGAGTGGGAGCGGACCTACGACAACCTCCTCCAACACCACAAGTAATCCGTTCGCCCCCGTAGTCGCCGGCCGGCGGCGGATACAAACCGGGGTTACCGATTCGGAACATATTTTTTCACGCACGGTAAATATTCGTTCATGAGTGTCGAGTCTACGGAGCGTCGAATCCTGTCAGTCCTCGAAGAGGATGCGCAGGCATCATACGCCGAGATAGCAGACCGGGCGGAGGTCTCAAAACCCACAGTTCGAAAATATATCAAAAAGCTCGAAGAGGAAGGCGTCATCGTCGGCTACTCGGCCGATATCGACCCGAAGAAGCTATCGGGCCAGTCCATCGCCATGGTCGGAATCGACGTGGCAAGCGAGCGCTACGTCGAGGCGACGCGCCAGCTTTCCGATATCGATGCCCTCGAGTCGCTGTACACGTCCAGCGGTGACCACATGTTGATGGCGGAGGTGCGTGCGACCGACGGGAATTCCCTGGCCGCGGTCATTGAGGACAGAATACTCGAAACCGACGGTGTGACAGCCGCCCACCCCTCTTTCCTGCAGGAACGGCTGAAGTAACGGGTTTTTAGACGCTCCGGACCCGAGGAATCCTATGCCGTCTCGGTTGGTTATTGGCGCTGGTTCGACCGCGAGAGCGATAATCGATGCAGTGAGCGGCGGCCATGACACGCTATGGGTCCTGACCGAAGACGAACGCCGCGCCGAGACGCTCCGCGAGCGCGGTGTCTCAGTTACCGTCACGGATAGTATCGACGGCGACACGCTGTACGAACTGGACAGTACACCGGCGACAGTGATCGTCGCTACCGACGACCCGGCGGCGAACGCCGACGCCGCCGAGTCTGTCGCCGACCGGTTTCCCGATGCGTTCCTGCTGTGTTACAGTGGCTATGGGGCGACAACCACCCAGCGGAGTCGGCTCGAAAGCGTCGCGGACCGCCTGATCGACCCAGAAGCCATACTCACCGACCGTCTGCAAGAGAGTACGGGCAAGGCGGGGGCCCGGACCCGCAAACTTCAGGCGGTGTTGCGTGACATCGAGGGTCACCTCGCCATCGTCACACACGACAACCCCGACCCGGACGCCATCGCAAGCGCCGTCGCGCTCGGCGAACTCGCTTCCAGGGCCGGCTGTACAGTGTCGCTGTGTTACTACGGAGAGATATCCCACCAGGAGAACCGCGCGTTGGTGAACCACCTAGAGTATGACCTGGTGAACCTGAGCGCGGAGGACGAGGACACCCTCGATCCGTACGACGGGTTCGCGCTCGTGGACCACTCTCGTCCCGGAGTCAACGACCAGCTTCCGGAAGATCTCCCGATAGATATCGTTATCGACCACCACCCGCCCCGACTGCCGGTGGAGGCCCGCTACGTCGACCTGCGAAGCGGCGTCGGAGCAACGAGCACACTGCTGGTGGATTACTTCCAGCGCCTCAATGTCGAGTTGGCCGAGTCGATAGCGACCGGGCTACTCTTTGGCATTCGTGTCGACACGAAAGACTTCCAGCGAGAAGTGTCGGCCGACGACTTCCAAGCAGCCGCCCAGCTTGTCGAACGGGCAGATATGGACGCCCTAGAGGACATCGAGGACCCCAGCATCAGCGGCGAGACACTTGCTATCGTCGGTCGGGCTATCGACAACCGCGAAGAACAGGGGGCCGTCCTGCTCTCGTTTGTCGGCCAGCTATCCCACCGGGACGCACTGGCACAGGCCGCGGACCGGTTGCTCGACCTCAAAGAGATTCACGTGACGATGGTGTACGGTGTCCTCGACGGGACGATCTACATATCGGCACGGGCCCGCGGGGCCGATATCGACCTGGGTGAGGCGCTGCGAGACGCGTTCGGCCAGATCGGCTCGGCCGGCGGCCACACCGATATGGCGGGCGCTCAGATCGAGTTGGGCGTACTCGATAGCATTGACGACAGTGAGGAGTACCCGCACAGCATCGTCAAGTCAGTTATCAACGGCCGGTTCCTCGACGCGGTCGAGTCACGGTCCCATCGGTTACTCGGCCAGATAGGCGGCCGGGCCAAGTTCGCGTCGGGTGGCTACACGGAACTGTCCCGACCGCCGGCGGACAACCACGACATCACATAGGCGGGTCTTTTCGTCACTCGCCTATACGGGTCGACAGAAGCCCTGATAGATATTCGCCGGGATCTTGCGGAGGCGTGTTGAGAGAGGCGCTAATCACTCCGGATTCCGACGGGCGCTGGCATCGTCGGTCCGCCGGGAGACGTAGACGACCAGACCGAGCAAGGCTCCAAGCCCGACCCCGACCGTTACCATCCCGTACAGTGCCACGCCGAACGGCGTCGGTGGGAGATCAATGACGCCAAAAAGCGCCGGCTGGAGGTCGGCCGGCCGAATCGTCCCCAGCACGAATCCCATCACCCCCGCAAGGGCGACAATAGCGACGTAAATCTGTACGACGACCTTCGTTCCGGCGGTCTCGGTCACTTCGTCGCTCATATGTCGGGTAGGGACGCGATACGATTAGCCTTTTTCACTTCCGGTCCCAAGTGGTGCTATGTCACAGAAGGAACTCCTGTTCATCGTCCTCTCCGGTATCGCATTGATGATGTTTATTACGGCTATCGTACTCGTCTCCGGGGCAAGCTAATACCGGCCGTCTGAGAAGGTGAAAGCGGACCGCGCCGTCAGGTATCGCCACCGTCGGTCAGCGCGGACTGTTCCTCGTCCTCGCCGCCGTCGGTGATGGCCGTCTCCAGTTTCTGATCGTACCACTCCCACTCCTTGTCAAGCAGGCCGTCGCGTTCGAGGTTCCACGGGTCGCCATCCTCGACTTTCGGCCCTTCGAGCCAGGACTGCAGCAGGTTCCAGACGAAGATGAGTTGCCCGACCAGCAGGATGAACGCGCCGGCGGTGGCCAGCAGGTGGAACGTCGAGACCTGTGCCAGCGGGGC
>JAQCNK010000345.1 GCA_028275075.1 Haloarcula sp.
ACGCCGTTGCCCGAGCCGGTGTCGCGCTCGGCCGCCGCGGTGACCGCACGAATCGCCAGGGCACGGGCCTCTTCAAGGCTCATATCGGGGTCGTAGTTGCCCTCAATTGTCCCCGTCGCGACCATGGTCCCGGAGCCCGTAACGGTGTAGTCGTCTTGTAGGACGCCACCGGCCGGATCGACGCTATAGACGTGGCTGCCCTCTTGATCGACCCCGGCGATGATGGGGTTGATCGCGAAGAAGGGGCCGCCCCGAGCGAAGTTGCCCGCGAGCGTCGCCAGTGCGTGGATCGAGAGGGGCTCGTCGCGGCGGATCTCGTAGAGATTTGCCTCCGAGCGCAGCGAACGGATAAAGGACTGCGCGCCGCCGACACTCCCGACCAGCGTCATCGCTGCAGTCGGGTGAATCTGCTGGACCTTGGTGACGGACTTATTCGAGACGAAACGGCCACCGAGCGAGGCGCGCCTATCGGTCGCGATGATGACGCCGTCGTCGGTGCTGATACCGACCGTTGTCGTTCCGGTCTTGACGACGTTCTCCTCGTCTCGACCCTCGTCATCGGAGGGGATAGCCCCGACCTCGGGCTCGTAGGCGTCAGTGAGACGATTTTCTGGGTCGTACATCACTCCTCACCTCCGAGTTCGAACTCGGTCAACCGCTCGGCGATGTCGTCCTCCGCGAGCTTGCTGAACTGTTGGTTCTCGACGTCGACGGTCGCGATGTCAACGCCCGTCGGGTCGAGTCCGTCGTCGTTGACCGAGGCGAGCGCGCGTAGCGCCAGCTCAACGCCACCTTCGAGGTCCATCTCCTCAGTGTACTCGTCTTCGAGGTACGTCTGGATGTCTTCGCGGGAGCCACCGATGGCAACGGCCTGCCACTCGTACGGAGTTCCCGATGGGTCAGTCTCGAAGAGATGGGGTTCGCCGTCCTCGATACCCGCGACAAGCAGCGCGACGCCGAACGGACGCGCGCCGCCGGTCTGGGTGTACTGCTGGATGTAGTCAGTGACCTCTTTCGTTAGCGATTCGACGCTCGCGGGCTCGTCGTAGCGCAGGCGGTTGACTTGCGCCTGGCGACGGGCCACGTCGATGAGTTGGCGGGCGTCGGCGACGTGGCCGGCGCTTGCGACGCCGACATGGTCGTCGATCTCGTGGATCTTCTCGATGCTGTCCCGTTCGATAAGCGGTGACCGGGCGTGACGGTCCGCGGCCAATACGACGCCGTCAGCAGTTCTGACGCCGACGCTTGCGGTGCCGCGTTTGACTGCTTCGCGTGCGTACTCGACCTGATAGAGGCGTCCGTCCGGGGAGAAGATGGTTATCCCACGGTCGTAGGCCTGCTGTTCGTTTCCTTGCATTGTGGATGGTCTCTGTTGTTCACCTGAGGTTAGGGTTTCTGGTATATAAGTGCATCGGCGCTCTCGGTGCCCTCAGTACAGCGAGAGGTCCCCAGTGATCCGGTCGACCACGTCTTCCTCGGCCGGCCCCACCGCGAGTGCGGTGGCGGTGCCGGGCTCCAGTTGCGTGTGACCCGCATCTCTGACGACAGCATGTGGCAGGCCGGCGCGCTCGGCCGCGTCGGCGAGTTCGAACAGCTCGGACTCGCCGGACGCTTTGAGGACGACCTTCTTCTGGCCCGATCCTTTCCAGGATTTCCGGGCACTTCGGCCGGTGTCCTCGTAGGCCGACAGCGACGCGTGGGCGACCTGGGCGGCGAGTTTCCCCTCGCCCATCCCGATGTCGGCCCGCGCAACGATGGCCTGCTTCAT
>JAQCNK010000352.1 GCA_028275075.1 Haloarcula sp.
GAGGTCCCGGAAGTCGACTACACGCAGTACTCCAATCGGCAGCTCATCGCGATACCGCTCGTGGTGCTGGCGGTCGCACTGGGAGTGCTCGCGCTCACGTTTGCGCTGACCGGATCGCCGGTCGCGCTGGGGAACGACTTCACAGGGGGATCAGAGCTCAAGGTGCAGTCGTCGGAACCGATTTCGGAACAACAAGCAGCCGACACGTTCGGTGACTCAGTGGTCTCGCTCCAGCAGGTCACCTCCGCAGAGAATCAGTACATTATCACCTTCGACAACACTGCAGACATCTCGGAGCTGAAGGAGGCGGCCGAGCAAGCTGAGGGGGTAACCGTCCTCCAAAGCGGGAGTACCTCGGCCGTCTTCGGCTCCCAGAATCAGGACCTCGCCCTGATCGGCGTCGGCATCGCGTTTCTGGGGATGAGTCTGCTCGCATTTGCCCTCTTTCGAACGTTCGTTCCGAGTATCGCTATCGTCATCTCGGCCTTTTCTGATATCGTTATTCCCGTCGCGATAATGAACCTCGTCGGCATCAAGCTCTCGCTCGGCACAGTGGCTGCACTGTTGATGCTCATCGGCTATTCGGTGGACTCGGACATCCTGCTGAACAACCACGTCCTCCGACGCTCGGGCGGGTTCTACGAATCTACGTACCGCGCGATGCGGACCGGTGTGACGATGACGATCACATCCATCGCCGCCATGCTGGTCATGGCTATCGCCGCGACACTCTTCGGTATCGAACTGATGGCCTCCATCGGTATCGTACTGGTGTTAGGGCTGACGGCAGATCTGATGAACACCTACATGCTCAACGTCACACTGCTTCGCTGGTACAAATACGAGGGGGTCGACCGATGAGCGTACTCCGGGATAACTGGCGTATCGTACTCCTCGTCGTCCTCCTGCTTGGCAGCACCGTTGCGCTGTTTGTCCCCGGAGCCCCGCCGGGAACGGCGGCCAACGAGACAGCCGGTGGCGAGCAGCTTACCAACCTGCAGTACGGCATCGACCTCTCGGGGGGTGCTCGCATCGAGGCCCCGGTAGTCGGGATGACCGCTGAGGGCATCGCTGTCGGGAATCAGAGTCAGGAAGCCCCGGCGCAGCAAGCCATCGCGGACCGCCTGGGTATCGATCCACTCGACGTTGGGGTCAGAGCGGCCGGGCGGACGAACCAGAACGGTACAGTGGAACTGTTCAGTGAGAACGTCACGACCGAAGAGTTCCGGACCGCGCTCCAAGACGAAGGGTACCAACCCACAACTATCCGCGAGGGCGTAACAGATGCGACCCGCAATCGAATGGTGACCGTTATCCAGGACAAGATAACTACCTCGGCGCTCAGCGGCGGCCGGGTTCAGGAGGTCAACTCGCCAGGTGGCCGGAACTTCATCAGCATCACCGCCCCCGGACGCGACGCCGAGGACCTCATCGACATCCTCGAAGAACGGGGGACAGTCCGTGTCTACGCCGTCCACCGAGACAGTTCGACGGGCAACTGGACGCGCGGAGAAGTCCTTCAGCAAGATGCCTTCCGTAGTATCGGCACCGCAGAGACCGTGAACAACCAGCCGCAGGTTCCCGTCGTCGTCAGGGAGAGCGACGCGGAGCAGTTCCAGAGCGATATGGATCAGGCCGGTTTCGGTAACGGGGCTTCCTGCGTGGACGACAGTGGCAATCCGATACAGGCTAGCCAACACGATACCATCGACACCATCAGCGGAAACTGTCTGGTGACGACGCTCAACGGCGAGCCAGTCTTCATTGGTGGCGTCGAGGCGAGTCTCGGTCGGTCGTTCGCCGAGAGCACGTTCGCTGATGATCCGCAGTTCGTCATGACCACCACATCGATGGACGAGGCCCGCGACCTGCAGCTCGCCCTGCAGGCCGGCCGGCTGCCGGCGGACCTGGACTTCGCGGACGGTAACCAGAACACGCTCTCGCCGGCACTGGCCGACCAGTTCCGGTTGAACTCGCTTATCACGGGCCTGCTCGCGGTGCTTGCGGTCAGCCTCGTCGTCTACGCCCGCTATCGCCGCCGCGAGGTCGCGCTGCCGATGATTGTCACCGCGCTCTCTGAGGTGTACATCCTGCTTGGCTTCGTCGCGCTGGCGCAGTACCCGCTGAATCTCTCGCATCTGGCCGGCTTCATCGCCGTCATCGGGACGGGGGTGGACGACCTCATCATCATCGGCGACGAGATCCTCCAGCAGGGCGAGGTCGGGACGGCCCGCGTGTTCCAGAGCCGCTTCCGCAAGGCGTTCTGGGTAATCGGCGCGGCCGCGGCGACGACCATCGTCGCGATGGTCCCGCTCGTGGGCTTCCCGCTCGGGGACCTCTCCGGATTCGCCATCATCACCATCGTCGGCGTCCTCATCGGTGTGCTGGTGACCCGACCGGCCTACGGTGACATCCTCAGGAGCCTCGTGCTGGACGAGTAGCCAACGACGCCTCTCTCCTACCGGTGTTTTGCTGCCCGCACACAGCCAGAAAGCGGTTATTAAAACTCCCCGAGGGACGACTGCTGGGCCGCAGCCAACACGTCATCACAGGTCGACCACGATGTCCGAGCGCAGTCGGGTAGTTCCCCGTTCTCCTCGACGTACTCGGCCAGAAAGTCCCGAGTCGTCGGGTCACTGGGGTACCCCGATCCCACGTCGCCGTGGGTCGCTGCGAGCGCGTCGACGTGGCTGTCGCGGGCCACCTTGGCAACGATTGAGGCTGCGCCCACCAGCGGGTCCGTTTCGTCGGCCCCGTGTTCGGCGGTGACTGCGACCGCCGCGTCGGTACGGTCCACGACCCGACGGCCGAAGCGCTCGGCATCCGTATCGCCGGCGTCGATCATCCCGTGAACGCCGTCAGTCGCAACCCCCGACAGCGCCTCGGCGTGGGCAGCGACTGTCAACGTGTTCATATCCGTTTCCGGGTCGTCGATGCGGTCGACTGGTATCTCGGCGACCGCAACGGCGTCGGCGGCGGTTCTGATATCGGCGTCAAGCCGCGCCCGTTTCGCCGGCGCGATGCCTTTCGAGTCGCCCACACCGTCGGGGAGCATTTCGGGCTCTGCCCGCACTGCAGCGGCGAACATCGACCCCAGTACGGGCCCTTTGCCGGCCTCGTCGACGCCCAGTCGCATAGCTGGTGCGTTCGCGGCGTCGGGTAAAGCCGTTGTGGTCGGGCGGTTACAGCAGTAGCGGGGTGACAGCTTCAGGGGGCGGAGGATTTCAAACGTCCCGGAAATACTCGTCGACGGCGAAGGGTTCGCTCTCGCCCTGCACATCGACAACGTCCAGTGCGGTCACGACACTCTCGACGCCCAGCAACCCGGTCAGGCTCGGTTCGGTTCTACCCGCATCACTGGATATCAGCTCTTTCACGTAGAGACCGCCCGCACCGTGGATGCGGATCTCGGCGTGCGTTTCATCGACGAGTTCGCCGCTGGCGGCGTAGACATCCCGCGTCCGCGTCAGGTCCGCCCGCCGGTGGGACACCCGCTGGGGCGTCTCCTGGTGGATGGTTGCCCCTTCGAGTTCTTCGAGGGCGGCCTGGAGCGCATCGTCAGTGATGGGCTCCACGAACTCGACGTCCATCCGGTACGTCTTCGAGGCGTCCAGTTCCTTCACGCGCTCGACCATCTCGTGGGTCGCCAGGCGGAGACCCTCGACCTCAACTTTCCCGTCGGCGAAGTCGTTGCTGTCTTTCTGGACCTGTTCGACATCGATATCACGAACTCGCGGCTCGTCGACCTCGATGACGAACGGGCGGCCGGATTCCAGCATCAGCGCGTCGACGTCCTCGCGACCAGCGCCGTGGAAGGTGCCCGCCTCGCCGTCCATCGCGTCGACGACGACTGGCGCCGAAAGCTGTTCGACGCTTTCGTCGTAGCGGTATCCGGAGCCATCACACCCCCCGCAGGGCTGGCCCTGCAGGCGACCGGTGCCGTTACAATCATTACAGGGCCACTTCGTCTGGGGGATATCTCGTTCCAGTTTACGGTAGCGGCCGTAGACGAACGCCGAGTTGACGTTGACATCGACTTCGTCGGTCGCCAAGTCCAGCGTGAACTGCACGTCGGGGCGGCCGAACTCCACCTCGGCCCCGGTCAGATCACCGATGCGCTTGCCGACTTCGCGATTCAACTCGGTTTTCAGCGCCTCACCGGCGTCGGGGGAAAGCCCCACGTCTTCCCGGAGTAGGGCATCGTTTTCCTCGAGCAGCGGCGGCACTTTCGTGCCGACCTGATACGTGTTGAAATCGTACCCCCTGACGGCGGTGGCGGCCTGCTCGGCCCACCAGTCGACCCGCTCGCTCTCCAGTTCGCAGACCCAGCAGTCCTCGCTGGCTTCGAACGGTTCGTCCTCTTCCAGCGCCAGCGAGACCCGCAACGCGTGACCCCGCTCGGCGTTGGCCAGCCCGAAACTCCGCTCGGCGAACAGTCGGCCGAGACAGGAGTCACAGAGCGGCCCCGTGGCCAGCGCGGCAGCCGCGTCCTCACATACAGTCATTGTCAGTACGTCGAGGCGGGTCGGTAACTGCGTTTCGACCTATCGTAGCCATTGCAAGGCAA
>JAQCNK010000353.1 GCA_028275075.1 Haloarcula sp.
TCGCTGACTCTGGCGTCTCATCAGATACCAAGATCATCTGGGAGGACCAGGGCCAGAGTAGTGTGCTGAAAGAGTGCAACTAACGACGTTGTACCTCTCCGCTCGGTCCGGCGGACCGCATTACTGACACCGGGCTTCCCGCGAGAAGCCCATAATTTTCACGACCACTATAGCGCACTTGGATAAATGTATCAACTCCGCGACTGCGATGCCCCTACCACGTGGTCGTGTCTCGGCGGTTTGTGTGCCGTTTCGTTGGACCAGCCCGTGGTGGTCAACTCATACTGAATAGCTTTCTTAAGTGGAAGTTGAGCAACCCAGGCCAGGAATAACAGGGCAGTCTCACCAGACAGCACATACATAGTGCTACTTAGAACATATATCATTATTTTATCTCAATCGATGACATAGCAGGACATGCTATTATTTATCAATATTATAAGACTTTTCCAAATGATCTCTGATACCCATATTTGATGTCACATAGGACACGCCGTCGCGTGTTGCAGAGTACTGGCATAGCACTAGCCGCCGGCCTCGCAGGATGTAGCTCGGACTCCGGCACGACTACCGGCTCACCGAGTTCTGAGGCAGTCACCTTCCTGGAAACGCCTGGTGAGACCCCTGGAGACACCGAAAAGATGTGGGAGCCGTTCTCGGAGTATGTCAGCTCGGAGGTCGACGGGCTGAATCTGGACGTCCAGTTCGCGGACAGCACATCGGGAATCGGCCAGTCGCTTCTCAACGACCAGGCCGAGATGACGCGTAGCGACATCGTGTTGCTCGCGAATCCCGATTCGATTGATGTCGTCGGCATTGTCGAAGAGGGTGGTGCGTCGGTGTACTTCGCCGGAATCGCGACCCGTCCGGACTCCGGTATCGAGGAGCTCTCCGATCTCGAAGGGGAGAGCATCGTGTTCGCCGACCGGCTCTCGACGAGCGGGTCCCTGTACCCCAACTACATGCTCAACCAGGCCGGACTCGACACCGGAGAGGCCCCGTACGGCGACCCGGTCGACTACGACGGCACGTGGACGAGCGGCCAGGCCGGCGCGATAGAGAACTTCCTCAACCGGGACGAATTCGCCGCTGTCGGCTGTGATATCGCTGTTCTCCTGGAGTACATCTCGGAAGACCAGTGGCCGGACCGGGTTCGCGAACAGTCCGGCCGGTGGGACGACGACGTCGGGTCGAGTTCGACGGAGCTGGAACTGGTCGAGGCGTCGCAGTCGCTCCCCCTCTCGCCCATCATCGCGCGAAGCAACTGGGAACACCCGCTGCGCTCCGACATCGAAGAGGCGATCCTCTCGATCGACGAGGGGACGCTACGGGAGCCGGACGGAGACGTGAACAACCCAATCAGTGCGGTTTCGCCGGGTAGTAACGAAGATTACCAGCCCATTCTCGACGTGATCAACACGCTCGGCGTCGACCTAGGGGATCTCTAGCTGTATATGAGCCTTCGAGTGCGGGATTTGACAAAAGAATACGGAGACACGACAGCCTTGTCAAACGTCTCCTTCGAAATCCCTGGCGGGAGCTTTGCCGTCCTACTCGGCGAGTCCGGGGCTGGCAAATCAACGCTGTTACGGATCCTCAACGGATTGACCGCACCCACCTCAGGGAGTGTCTATCTTGATGACCAGAAAATCACCAACTCAAGATCGGACGTAGGGATGGTGTTTCAGCAGCACAATCTCGTCAATGAGCTGAGTGCCTACGATAATGCTCTGACCGGGACATTCAACCGAACTGGATTCCTTCGGAGCCTGCTCAATTTACAGCCTACCGAGGATCGAGAACTCGCACTAGAGGCACTGGAGACAGTCGGATTGCTTGACGAGGCAGGTCAAAAAGTTGATCGTATGAGCGGGGGTCAGCAACAGCGCGTCGGAATCGCACGCGCACTGGTTCAGCAGCCTTCGCTCCTCCTCGCCGACGAACCCGTCGCTAGTCTGGATCCTGCCAGTGCTGAAACGGTGATGACGTACTTTCGTGAGACTGCAAAAAAGCGCGACCTCACGACGCTGGCAAGCCTCCATCAAGTCAATATCGCCCGGGAGTTCGGCGAGCAGTTTATTGGCTTGAAAGACGGTGAGGTGATGTTTGTTGGCCCGCGCTCTGAACTCACACCCTCGATCCTCGAAGAGATTTACGGTGAGATCCAGACAGAGGAACTCCGCGAAGGAACCGAGGCTACCGACTCGAACGAATCCACGCAGAGCGGAACTACCAATTTAGGAGCTGAGTTATGAGTACTGATCGCGATAGCCGCGTCGAGAGGTTACTTCGACGATTCCTCGGTGATACTCAAGAAGATTCAGCTATAAAACAACGGCACAGCGAATTGAAGCGTGCCCGACTGATACGTCGGCTGTCTCAGTCAGCTCTACTGACTGGAATTGCGGTACTGCTGTATTTCTCATTGAACGCGGCTGGGTTCTGGAGGACAGAATGGGTGGAGTATTGGCCTCAGTTCATCGAGGCACTCGCGCAGTATTTCCCGCCGAAGCTGTATTTCGGCGTAGTTCCCTTCGTTGACCTCGGCCGCTACTACCGGTTCATGAACGAAGCTGGGCTGGTAGGAGAAGCTGGAATCACGCTGGCGATTGCGCTCGCGGGTACGATCATGGGCGCGCCGCTGGCACTGCTGTTCGGTATCCTCGGAAACGAGCGGGTCACCCCGTTTCCGCTCAACTTCCTCTTCCGGGGCGTAATGAGTATTAT
Organism: Haloarcula sp.; assembly: GCA_028275075.1. Classification (GTDB taxonomy): domain Archaea; phylum Halobacteriota; class Halobacteria; order Halobacteriales; family Haloarculaceae; genus Haloarcula. Next base: position 2,728 of record JAQCNK010000353.1, read on the forward strand.
TCGGTCGATTCCGGCCCTCGTCTGGGCGCTGATATACGTCCCCTTGGGCGGTATCACTCCAGTAACCGCAACACTCGCTCTCGGTACAGACACTATCGGAGAACTGGGCCGCCTGCTCACTGACGAACTTGAAGAGGTTGATGACGGACCCATCGAAGGAATTAGAAGCACTGGCGCAGGCAAGCCTCAGATAATCACATTTGGGATGATTCCACAGATGATCCGACCGTTCATTGCGTGGGCAATGTTTGTTCTGGAGAATAACGTTCGATCTGCGGTCAGTCTCGGTATCATCGGAGCGGGTGGCCTTGGCGTGACCCTAACGATCGAGCAGCAAACGTTCAATTTCACGAACATGATGTCAACAATTCTATTCATAGTAACACTCGTAATCTCGGTTGAAATGGTTAGCCAGCGAACACGCTCTTACCTTCGTGAGGGCGACGACGTGGAACAACTGAGCTTCTATCAGCTAGTTGTCAGCTTCCCTAAGCGTATGACTGATTCGCTACTCAAATAGACAGACTAACCCGAATTACTTTTTCGAACTCTCGGACTGTCTATGGGCCTTGTACTGACCGATTCTCTTTGTCGGCAATCTCATCGAAGGGTCGTGCAAGATATGCACGCTCCTGAACGGGATGGCCTGCTCGTACTCGGTGACGACGAACTTTAGTACACTCTATTAGAACTCTCGGCATGGACAAGCTAAGACAATCGTTGTTGGACGCACCGATCATCGAGAAAGAGGGATACCACTACTTCGTCCATCCGATCAGTGACGGGGTGCCGATGCTGCGGCCCGAACTGCTTCGGGAGATCGTTATCAAGATCATACGCAAAGCCGCACTCGAGGACGTCGACAAGATCGTCACGCCGGCCGCGATGGGTATCCATCTCTCGACGGCGGTGTCGTTGATGACCGATATCCCAATCGTCGTCGTTCGAAAGCGCCGCTACGGGCTGGACGGGGAGGTTGCCCTCTCGCAGGTCACTGGCTACTCCGAGAACGAGATGTACGTCAACGACGTATACGAGGGCGACCGTGTGCTCGTGCTTGACGATGTACTCTCCACGGGTGGCACGCTGGCGGCCCTGACCGGCGCACTGGAAGACATCGGCGCCGATATATCTGACATCGTCTGTGTTATCAAGAAGGCCGACGGCGAGAACAAACTCGACGACGCCGGCTACGACGCCAAGACGCTCATCAACGTCGTTGTCGAGGACGGCGAAGTCGTGATTACGGACGCGAACGGCGACGGGTAGCTTGGCCGGTCGGCATACTGACTGTTGTTTTGCTCGTCCACCCCGTTATACGGGTCGACAGAACGATTGATAGAATTCGCCTCTCCAGACCCCGGCGAATATCTATTCAGCGCCCCGCTCGATAGCTCCCCGGAGAATCGCAGCCTCGAAGTCATGGTCCGGCCTGATGTTAACGAAGTCCAAGAACTCCTCGGCGGCGAGCAGCTCCTCGCTCGTGTAGTTCTTTCTGGCCGCGCTCACAGCACTTTGGGCGCCGACGAGGGGTTCCAACGCGCCCAACGCGCAAGCCACGTCGTAGGCCCGTGCGTCGGCGATCGCCGTCTCACGGACGCTGGTGGCGTCGATGAAGTATAGCTGGCCGTCGGCGACGAGCACGTTCTCGGAGCGAAAGTCGCCGTGAGCCAGTCCGGCCTCATGCATCCGATGGAGAAAGCTGAAGACGGTTTCGACGTGGTCGGTGACCGCCTCTTCGGGTAGTTCGTCCAGCGTCCTGAACTCCGCGAGATATTCCAGAACGATGACGCCAAACCCCTCGTACTCGAACGCCTCGATGGGTTCGGGAGCGTTGACGCCGATCTCGCGCATCCGCTCGGTGGCCGCCAGTTCGTGTTCGGCCATCTCGTACGGCGTCCCGAAGTGTTCGAAGAATCCTTCAGTTCCCGACGAGAAAGCGCCGATGTTGCGCCCCGTAGTGAGGAGCGCGTGGACCAACGAGTTCTGTGGGGTGATGACTTTCACGAACCAGCGGTCCCCAACCACCATCGGTGTCGAAAGCCAGTTATCGGCCTCCAGAAATCGGACGCGACCACCGGACTCACCGTACCGGGTAAGCACGGCCCGAGCTACCCCTTCCAGTTGCGACCACGGAACCGTCCCGCGGAGGAGCCGTCGGATTGCCACGGTTTTCTGAAGGTGGGGCTGGCTGATAGATGTTGTGTAGCCGATGTTGCCCGACATAGCTCACGTTGTGACAGCCGGCGGTATCACTCCGATCCGATGACGAACAGCAGGTCGCCCATGTCGACGGAGTCCCCTTCGCCAATGGCCACCTCGTTGACGACGCCCCCGAACTCGGCGACGATGTCGTTCTCCATCTTCATCGCTTCGAGGACACAGAGTACGTCGCCGGCCGCTATCTCCTCGCCCTCGTCGACACCCACCTCCAGGATCGTGCCTTGCATCTCCGCAGTGACATCCTCGCCCTCAGCGCTGGACCCGCCACCACCGCCGCCGGAGCCGCCACCACTGGGCCGTTCAGGCCGGCTCCCGCCGCCGCTCGTGTCGACGTCACCGACATCAATGGGCGGGGCACCGTGCTCCTCGAGGTCAACGTCGAAGCGCTTCCCGTTGACCTCGACAGTGAACTCACGTTCGACGACCTCCTCGTCCTCGTCAGCCTCACTGGTGTCGGTCTCTGTTCCCCACTTCTCCTGTGCGGCCGCAATCCGATCCTGCTCCAGTGTCTCGTCGAGGTACTTCGTCGTGTGTGTCGAGTTGACGAACGTTTCGTCAGTCAGCATCAACCGGTGGAAGGGGATGACTGTGGGGAACCCCTCGACATCGAACTCGGCGAGGGCGCGCTTTCCGCGGGCGATAGCCTCGTCACGGTCTTCGCCGTAGACGATGAGCTTCGCGATCATCGAGTCGTAGTCGGTGACAAGTGTATCGCCCTGGCGCAACGCGTCGTCCATCCGCACCCCGACACCGCCCGGCGGGTCGTACACCTCCAGTTCGCCGCTGTTGGCCGGTGCGAACTCCTCCGCAGCGTTCTCCGCGTTGATGCGGAACTCTATCGCGTGGCCCTCGATTTCGACATCCTCCTGGTCGAAGCTCAGGGTTTCGTTCTGTGCGACCCGAATCTGCCACTTGACGATGTCGATACCTGTGATCTCCTCCGTGACGCAGTGTTCGACCTGGATGCGTGTGTTCACTTCTAAGAAATAGAAGTTCGTGTCGGGGCCAAGCACCTCGTCGGGCCCCCGTTCCGGGTCTTCCTCGACAAGGAACTCGACGGTCCCGGCGTTGTAGTAGTCCGCCTCGCGGACGCCCCGGCGGGCAGCGTCGCCGATCTTCTCGCGAAGTTCGTCGGAGAGGGCGTCCGAGGGGCCTTCCTCGATGACCTTCTGATGACGCCGTTGCAGCGAGCAGTCACGTTCGCCAAGGTGACGGACGTTGCCGCTGTGGTCGGCGATGATCTGGACCTCGATGTGACGCGGATGCTCTAGGTAGCGTTCGAGATAGACGGAATCGTTCGAGAAGTACGCCTCACCTTCGCGTTTGGCCGATTCGAGTTGCTCTTCGGCCTCATCTGGACTGTGGACGATTTTCATCCCGCGGCCGCCACCGCCGCCTTCTGCCTTGATCGCGACCGGGAAGCCGTTCTCCTCGCCGAACTCCACGACACGCTCGGGATCGTCGACAGGGTCGGTCCCGGGGACTATCGGGACGTCAGCCTCCTGCATGATGTTGCGAGCTTTCGTCTTCTCGCCCAGTTTCTCCATGGCGTCGCCCGCCGGGCCGATCCATTTGATCCCCTCGGCGGCCTCGACCTTGCGGGCAAAATCCGCGTTCTCGGCCAGGAAGCCGTAGCCGGGGTGGATAGCGTCGGCATCGGCCTGCTGGGCTGTCTCGATTATCTCGTCTTGGTCCAGATACGAGTCGGCGGCTCTGGCCGGGCCGACGTTGTACGCTTCGTCGGCGTATCGCACGTGACCCGAATGCGTATCGGCCTCAGAGTAGACCGCAACTGTCTCCATACCTAACTCGTCGCAGGCCCGCATGACGCGTACCGCTATCTCACCGCGATTAGCGACGAGAATCTTATCAAACATACCCGGTCATAGCAAGAGTCACCTCATAAAACTATCCAGCCCGAACGAGGGGAGCAAATAGTATACGGGTCGACAGAAGCCCTGATAGATATTCGCCGGGGTCTGGCTCTATCAATCGTTCTGTCGACCCGTATAGTACGAGCTTACTATTGGACCGAGCGAACGGACCCAGCCAGCCGGCTAAAGCGGGATATTACCGTGCTTTCGGTCGGGTTGGTCTTTTCGTTTCCCCCGAAGAAGTTCGAGATCCGAAATGAGCCGGGGCCGCGTGTCCGCCGGTTCGAGCACGTCGTCGACGAAGCCGCGCTCGGCGGCGGTGTACGGGTTGGCGAAGGCGTCCCGGTACTCATCGATAAGTTGCTGGCGCCGGGACTCGACATCCCCGGCGTCTTCGAGTTCGTCACTGTAGAGGACGTTGACCGCCCCTTGTGGACCCATGACGGCGATTTCGGCCATCGGCCAGGCGTAGTTCATATCTGCGCCGATATGCTTCGATGCCATCACGTCATAGGCGCCGCCGTAGGCTTTGCGGGTGATGACCGTCAACAGGGGCACTGTCGCCTCGCTATAGGCGTACAGCAGCTTCGCGCCGTGGGTTATGATGCCGTTTTTCTCCTGGTCTGTACCCGGCATGAACCCCGGCACGTCGACGAAGGTGATGAGAGGAATGTTGAACGCATCACAGAAGCGGACGAACCGGGCGCCTTTCTTCGAGGCGTCGATGTCAAGCGTCCCGGCGTTGACGCGGGGCTGGTTGCCGACGACACCGACCGAGTGGCCGTCCAGTCGGGCGAAACCGGTAACGATGTTCCGGGCGAACCCTTCTCCGACCTCGAAAAAGGAGTCCGCATCAAGCACGCTCCCGATGACGTCAGTCATGTCGTACGGCTTCTGTGGCGCGTCCGGCACCGTCTCCGAAAGCTGTTCGTCCCGGCGCTCGGGGTCGTCCCAGGGCTCGACACGTGGGGGGTCAGCGACGTTGTTCGGCGGGAGATACGAGAGCAAATAGCGGATATCGTCGAGCGCGTCTTTCTCGTCTGCAGCGGTGAAATCTGCGACTCCGGAGTCGGTGGCATGGGTTTTTGCACCACCCAACTCGTCGAAACTCACCTCCTCGCCGGTGACCGTCTCGATGACGTCCGGGCCCGTGATGAACATGTGGCTTGTCTCCTCGACCATGTAAACGAAGTCAGTGATGGCTGGGGAGTACACCGCACCACCAGCACATGGCCCCATGATGGCCGAAATCTGGGGGACGACGCCGCTCGCCTGTTGATTGCGATGGAAGATGTCTGCGTAGCCGGCCAGCGAGTCGATGCCTTCCTGGATGCGCGCGCCGGCAGAGTCGTTCAGCCCGATGATCGGCGAGCCGTTCTCGATGGCCTTGTCCATCACCTTGCAGACCTTCTGGGCGAACGCCTCACCCAGTGACCCGCCGAAGACGGTGAAGTCATGCGCGAAGACGTACACACGCTCGCCGTTGACTGCACCGTAGCCGACGACGACACCGTCGCCGGGGACGCCGTTCTCTTCCATGTCAAAGTTCGTCGAGCGGTGCTCGCGCAACGCGTCTATCTCGACGAAGGTGCCGTCGTCAAGGAAGTAGTCGATTCGCTCGCGTGCGGTGAGTTTCCCCTTCTCGTGTTGGGCTTCGATACGCTCCTCGCCGCCGCCGCGCCGGGCGGCCGCCTTGCGCTCGCGGAGCTCCTCGATACGGTCCTCGTGGCTCATCTGACATCACCGGGCCGGGACCAGAACATACCAGATGGTGGACGGGCGGTGAGAAAAGCGTTACCCGGGTGCCCGAACTCACGGCCAGTGACACCGGCCCGTCGTCTGTGAGAGACAGTGTCGGGACGACCGCTCGGTCGCGCCACCAATTAGGAGAATCCTTCCACCGCAGTAAGCGTCGCGACGGCGCTAGTTGGTCCCGAAAAACGGGCTGCGTGGGTGGGTCAACGCGAACACGAGCACCGCAGAGACGACAAAAGCGGCTCCGAACACAGGCAGTTGCCCCCACGGGAGTTCGATAGGCTTGGGGCCGGAGCCGAACGCGGGGTCCGCCCGGGTCTGACCCAGTATCAGCCAGACGCCGATGGTGAGGAGTACTGTCGGGACGTATTTGTGTACTATCTCTCCGGGCCCGGAAGTCCGGTTCGGTGTCTGGGTCACGGGGTCAGCCGCGCTGGTCTCGGATTGCGAGTCGGACTCGCTGTACCACCCGGCGTACAGCAACACTATCCCGAGTACAGCGACGGCGATTCCGACCTGTCGGTTCGCGACTGGGAGGTCGAGCCACGCGGACGGGACGAACGACAGCACTGTGCCACCGATAATCAGCAGGGAGGGGACGTCACGTACTACCGAATCGAGGACCTTCACGTGGTGCCGTTATCTCTTCTCACACATATATATTATTCGACACTACGTGACTGGCGTCTCGCCGGCACTGGAACCGCCATCATCGAACCGGAACAATGGCGGAAACCGTCGGAGTTTTGCCCGACTGCCCCATCAGAGACCGATGTGAAAAACATCACGGCTACGCTGCACAATCCCTTCGGCTTTGAGGCGCCGTGTGACCCGTTCGTCCCGGGGTACGGCGACGCCAACGCCGACTTCCATGTCATCGGTGACAACCCCCAGGTCCACGGGGGGAGCGAATCGGGTATCCCCTTTACCGGGACTCCAGCCGCCGAGCGTCTCCAACAAGCGCTTGTGGCGGGCGGCCTGCTCTCGGAAGCCGGCACACCGCCGACTGTCGAGAAGACGTATCTGTCCTATCTGTTCATGTGCGGGGACCGCGACCCCACAGCGGAGGACTACGCTGGCCACGAGCCGCTGCTAGACACGGAGATCCGGGCCATCACCTCTCACGTACTGCTCCCGGTCGGCGAGCAGGCGACAAAACACGTCTTCGCGAACATGACGGCCGAGCGGGCCGACGATGTCGACATGGACGCACGCCACGGGACAGAGGTCAGGGGGAGCGGCTGGCTGGTCTATCCGATCAAAGAGCCCGCCGAGTGGACCGACGCCGACGAAGACGATCTGGTGGCCGCGTTGACCGCCCTGCTGGCGACGGATTATCGACAGGAAGCGGAGCTCGGTCGGTTTCTCCCTAACGACGACCTCTGGCGCGTTCGCTGAGACGGCACTGGGCTATACGGGTCGACAGAACGATTGATAGAATTCGTCTCCGCCAGACCCCGGCGAATATCTATCAGGGCTCCTGTCGACCCGTATACGCGTCGATGTCGTCGGCCGTCAGTGGGGTCGACTTCGAACGATACTGTTCGTAGCGTCGCTCGGCCCACTCTCTGATGGCCGGATCGCTCGTGTCGACGGCGGCTTGGACCACTCCGCGGTCGTCACGGACCAGCAGAGTAACCACGTCCTCAACGACGGTGACGGCCACGGGAATATCGTCGTCTGTCACACGGATATCGGCCGCAGGCGCTGTCACGACGCGCCGGAGACGCTCCCGGAGTGTGTCGTCCGCCGTCAGTGAATCGACGGCGCCACGGGTGAGAACTGCCTCGAACTCCTGCTCGCCGAGTCGGTCCGCGACGACCGCAAGGCTCTGATCGTTGAGGGCATGAGAAAAGGCTGTCACCGAATCTGCCCGCCGCATGAGTGCAAGCAGTCGCTGTAGCGGGGCGTTCGGGCGAGTCTCGGTCGGCGTGACGATTTTTGCGTCGGCGAGATGGCGGAGGTCGAAATCCATCGCCTCGGTCGGCAGGTACGCGACCACGTCTCGAAGGTCGCGCTCGGTCGCCATCACATCGAGCAGTTCGCGGAACCCCTCGGCCACAAGTCGCCCTGTCGCCGTCGCAGCGTACGCTCCATCGGTCCGCGCGACCCAGTCACGGTCCTCGAAATCGCCGAGAATCCGGCCCAGTGTTGCCTGCGAGGCGCCCGTCTCCTCGGCCAGTTCTGCCCGCGTTCGGGGCCCCCCGGCGAGAGACTCCAGTACCGTAACCCGGTTGGGCGAGAGGGCGAGGAACTCGATCTCCGCTAGCGTCTCCTCCATATCAGTCGGTAGCCCGGCCCGCGGAAACCACTTTTGGGTAGTGAAAAACTTTCACACTGTGAAAACTCCACGTGCTCTGTCGGTGATTACTCGTCGTGTAAGTATTTCTGAACGCACCTATACCGTTGCGTACCATAGAAAAGAGTACGATGGAACAGCTGCCTTCACTCGGTTTCCCGATGCAGTATCTCTCTCCTCCAGTGCGATCAGCGGAGGTAGTATAATATTGGTATCACGAAAGAGCATCCTGCTCGGCGCGCTTGTCAGTGTCCTCTTTGGGGGGACCTTCGTCGCGACGAAAGCAGGCCTATCTCACTTCCCCCCGCTGCTGTTCGTGGCGCTTCGGTACGATGTGGCCGCGGTCGTCTTAGGCGCGTATGTGCTACTCACGCGGTCGGGCGCGGAGCTGCTGCCGCGGACGCGTGGCGATATCGCCGGTATCCTCGCGACTGGACTCGTCGCGCTCGGCCTGACGAACGCCCTGCTGTTTGCGGGGCAAGCGGACGCGACGAGTGCTGTGGGTGCCATTCTCTTTAGTCTCAACCCCATCCTCACCCCCGTCTTTGCCGCCCTCCTGCTGGTTGATGAGCGGCTGTCAGTCCGGGGCGGGGCCGGCCTCGCCGTCGGCCTGATTGGCGTCGCACTGGTTGTCAATCCTGACCCCGCGATGTTCACCAGCGGCGGTGTGGGCAAGTTGCTGCTGTTCGGCGGCGCCGTCACCGGCGCTCTGGGGAGCGTCCTTGTTCGGTGGAGCGACAGCGATATCGACAGCACGGTACGAACCGCTTGGGGGCTCCCGGTCGGCGCGACACTGTGTCACGCGTTGAGTCTGGGCGCGGGCGAAACCGTCGGTGCGGTCCAGTGGGGCCTTCCGGCGTTGCTCGCATTGGGGTACGTCGGCATCTTTGCCGGCGCTGTTGCCTACGTGGCCTACTTCGGTTTGCTCGACCGCACCGGCGCAACCCACGCAAATCTCGTCTTCTACATTGTCCCCGTCGTTTCGACGCTCGGCGGATGGGCGCTGTTGGGCGAACGGATCGCTCCGATGGCCGGCGTCGGCTTCCTGGTTGTCTTCGCTGGCTTCGCAATACTTGCCAGTGAATCCTTCTCACTGCCGTTTTCCGGAGGCCCGCCCCGCCGTAGCTCCGGTCACGTCGACGCCGACTAGTCAGCCGGGCGAAGCTTCTTACTATTGGCCAGTGATGATAGTTGTATGGACTGTAGAGTTGTCGTCGAGGCTGCCGTCCCAGTCTACGACGTGGACACGGCCGACGAGGCCGTCCGAATCGCCATCTCGAAGACTGGCGAGATGCTCAACCCTGATCTGAACTACGTCGAGATTCAGATGGGTGAGCGCATATGTCCCCACTGTCATGAAGAACTCGACCCGGCCTTTGTTGCGGCCGACGAGAGCCTCGTCGCACTGAAACTGGAGATAACCGTCTTCAACGTTGAACGCGACGAGCACGCCTCCCGAATCGCACGCAAAGAGATCGGCCAGCGGCTCACGAACATTCCACTTGAAGTGATAGCGATCGAGCAGCTCTCTGATGAAGCGGCCGAGCCTGAAGAGACAGTCGACACGGCAGAGTCGGCTGACGGCGATATGCTTCCGGAGTTTGAGGAACTTATCGACGAATGACGTGGACTGCGGTCCGCGTTGAGGGGGCTTGTTTTGTTGGCGCTAAGCACGTGGCTATATTCGGCACGCCTGGGTGCCGAATGCGCCGGTAATGTTACGGCCGAGAGTATTAGTGCATCTATCAGGGCTTCTGTCGACCCGTATAAATCGGTTTAAGCAACTGCTACGCGAGTGGCTGACGAAGGTTCGGAAGCGGTTTTCAATCCGCGGCGGCAGAAACAGGTTCTTTCTCTTCGGTGGTCATCTCCGAGGTGATACCGTTCACGATAGCGAAGACGGCGGCCTTGTGATCTGTCTTCGACTTATGGATCGATGTCGGTTTGACACCGAGTTCAGCGTATTCGTCGTGTTCCACTTCGGAACCTGACTCCGCTTCGTAGTGGTTCTGTACTTGTGCAAGCAGGCCGTGAAGGTGAATGAGCTCCTGCTTCTTCATGGTCACCCGTGTCTAAAAACCGAGGGGTAATAGTACTACTCTGAGTCAGGTTAACACACGTTCCGGGTATGATAAAATGTGACGTAACGGCGTTGAGAAGGTGGAAATCCGGGACGGTCGGCCAATTTTATACGGGTCGACAGAAGCCCTGATAGATATTCGCCGAGGTCTGGCGAGCCGAATTCTATCAATCGTTCTGTCGACCCGTATATCGGGGGTTGAAACATTTTTCACTGCCGCCCGAGCATCTCTATCTATGAACTACGACGACATGCTCGACAGAGCAGCGAGCGGGACCTCCGAGGTCACGGGTACGGACGAGCGACTCTCGGTCCCCGACCCGGAAGTCCGCCAAGAGGGGTCAGCTACCGTCGTCGAGAATTTCCGGACACTGTGCAACCGCCTCGGTCGGGATCCGAACCACGTGCGCCAGTGCCTCCAACGGGAGGTTGGAACCAGTGGACACATCGACGAGACTGGTCGGGCCAGGATAACCGGCTCTTTCGACGCCGCCCGTCTCGGCGAGGCTATAACAACCTACATCGAAGAATTTGTACGCTGCCCCGCCTGTGGCCTGCCCGACACTAGGCTGGAGTCTGACGGTGGCACAACGATGCTGCGCTGTGAAGCGTGCGGTGCGCGGTCGGCCACACCGAGCCAAGACTGATACTGTTGGCTGTACGTATGTACAGTACCCGGCGTGAGGAGGGGTTGGCTTCCTCTCACCGAGAGGCCGTCGACGATGCTGAGACGGAGCGCCAGTACGGATCGGTGACCGTCCGCTCTGACCGCGTAGAATACCCCGATAGCCAGCAATAACTGGCAGTTCGTGGCGCCTACACACGCTCACTGCAGTTTCTTCAATGTACGGAGGTCGTGGTCCGTCCGCGTGAACTCTGCGAGGCGGCGGGTAGTGTGACAGGTGGGGCAGTGGTAGTCTGTGTCATGTGACGGAAGCGAAGAGGGGGTCGATTCCCAGTCTTTGTCACACTCTGGACAGTGTAAGCGCACATAGGCTTCTTCCATGCGTGGTAATAACACGCACCAACACTATAAAATAGTATGGTTTCTCAGGTCGTCGAACAGCCCGCAAGATTGTCGAGAAGAACTCTCGGTGAAGTTACTGCGTTGGAATAGACGGTTTCAGGCCGTCACAGTGTCGGCTTCGAGGATTTCCTTGTAGCGGTTTCGGATAGTTACTTCCGAGATGCTGGCCACATCGCCGACCTGGCTCTGGGTCACGGTGTCGTTGGTAAGCAGGCCGGCCGCGTAAACTGCGGCGGCCGCAAGCCCGACCGGGGACTTACCTGAGAGCAGACCGGCCCGGCGAGCACGCTCGATAAGCTCGCGAGCCCGACGCTCTGTCTCGTCAGTGAGGTCAAGGTCCGAGACGAACCGCGGCAGATACTGCTCGGGGTCTGCGGGCTGGATCTCGAGGCTCAACTCCCGGACGATGTATCGGTACGTCCTCGTCAGTTCCATCTCATCCACTCGCGAGACAACCGACATCTCATCGAGCGAGCGGGGATTGCGCGCCATCCGCGCCGAGGCGTACAGCGCCGCCGTCGCAACGCCCTCAATGGAGCGGCCCGGCAGTAAATCTTCGTCCAGAGCGCGGCGGTAGATTACACTCGCGGTCTCGCGGACGTTTTGAGGGAGCCCCAGTGCAGACGCCATGCGATCAATCTCACCAAGGGCCTGTTTGAGGTTTCGCTCCTTGGAGTCCCGTGTTCGGAAACGCTCGTTCCACGTGCGCAACCGCTGCATCTTCTGGCGCTGCTCGCTGGAGAGCGAGCGACCGTAGGCGTCCTTGTTTTGCCAGCCGATGTTGGTTGACAGCCCCTTATCGTGCATCATATTCGTCGTCGGGGCGCCAACCCGGGATTTGCGGTCGCGCTCGGCAGAGTCGAACGCGCGCCACTCCGGCCCACGGTCGATGCTATCTTCCTCGATAACGAGCCCACAGTCGTTGCAGACCGTCTCACCGTGTTCGGCGTCCATCGCGACTGAGCCACCACACTCCGGGCAGACATCCAGTTGCTCGTCGGTCTTCTCACCGACTTCTGTGGTCTCGTTGTTCTGTGTTCGTTCCTTCGTGTTGGTGCGTACTGGTGATTCACTCATTATGATGGGGACCTTCTTGCTTTATCCGTAATCTTCAAAAGGTGTTTGCCGGCCTTCTATTACATTTAGTTAGTCACAAAAGGTTATAAGCGTTATGTGAGTCTTGGTAGCGAACCACACTCTAAGGGTCGGTGATTCGAGCGATACAACGGGGACAAATCGTAGAGCGGTGGGCGACTGCGACCGGTCCGATTATTGGGTGAACAAATGTCCGTCAGTAGGCACGTCGAACAGTCCGATGCGGGCGCCGGCGTCAAGCCAGGCGTGCCCGTAGGAGAACGCTGCCAGCGCGTTGACTGGGTCACTCTCCTGTCGGAAATGACGACCGTCCTCCAGATACGAGGTCGCCATCTCTGCACACTCCAAGGCGGCGTCGTGCATCGGTGTGCCCTCGGGAGGAGCGATATCGGCGGCCTCGACGGCCTCGGCGAGCAGTCCTTCATAGCGGTCAGTCTTCTCGTCCAGATCGGCGGCCATACCCGGAGAAACGACGGCGTCGGCCTAAGCCTGTCGTCACCGGTCCTGTGTGGCGAGGACGACAGCGCAACCTACAAGCCGAATCGTACCTAATCAGAAGCCATGACTGATGCCGCTATCGAACATCGCCGACTCATCGTTGCAGGGACCGGTATCGCCGGGCTCACGGCAGCCATCTATGCAGCACGATCTAACAACGACCCGCTCGTCCTAGAGGGGGACGAGCCGGGCGGCCAACTCACGCTGACCAGCGAGGTCGAGAACTACCCGGGGTTCCCGGAGGGACTCTCTGGGCCGGACCTTATCAACAATATGAAAGAGCAGGCCTCGCAGTTCGGGTCGGATCTGGAACACGGTGTCGTCGTCTCCGTTGCGGGCGACGAGCGACCGTTCCGCGTCGAACTGAAGGACGGCACTGTCTACACCTGTGACGCTTTCATTGCCGCTTCGGGCGCCAGCGCTCGCACGCTGGGCGTTCCCGGTGAGGACGAACTGATGGGGTACGGCGTCTCGACGTGTGCGACCTGCGACGGCGCGTTCTTCCGCGGCGAGGACATGCTCGTCGTCGGTGGCGGGGACGCCGCGATGGAGGAGGCGCACTTCCTCACGAAGTTCGCAGACACCGTCTACATCGCCCACCGACGCGAGGAGTTCCGTGCCGAGGACTACTGGATAGACAAAGTCCAGACGAAGGTCGAATCGGGCGATATCGAGATCATGCGCAACACCGAGCTACTGGAGCTACACGGGTCACAAGACGCGGGCGTCGACAACGTCACGCTCGCTCGTAACGAGTCGGGCTATCCCTCGGAAAAGCTTGATGATGAGGCAACTGAGACCTTCGATTTCGACGTTGGCGCGGTGTTCATGGCTATCGGCCACACTCCCAACACCGACTATCTCGAAGACACCGGCGTCGAACTCGACGAAACCGGCTATATCGTCGCGAAAGGCGGCAAGGGCGGCGACCAGACCGCCACTGACGTCGAGGGTATCTTCGGCGCTGGCGACGTGGTCGACTACCACTACCAACAGGCGGTAACTGCAGCGGGGATGGGCTGTAAGGCGGCTATGGATGCTGACGAGTATCTCGAAGACCTACCCGAGGCTGAGCCAGGGGCTGAGGCGGCCGCGGAAGCCGACGACTGATTTCGGTCTCCGTTATACGGGTCGACAGAACGATTGATAGAGCCAGACCCCGGCGAATATCTAGCAGGGCTTCTGTCGACCCGTATAGTATATATTCGATACCCGAATCCGAGGCTGCACCAGCCTCGGCCGCGGTCAGACCCGACAGACCCTTCTGTCCGGTCGATAAATCATGAGCAATGGCAAACGAAACTGTCACGCTGACTATTGAAGGCGACCAAGATGAAGGCGAACTGACCGTCCCGAACGAACTCCTTGAGCTGCTGCGTGAGAACGACGAATCGGATCCCGCGGTCGTCGGCGACATCGCGATGTTCGGGCTCGCACAGCGGATTCACAGCGCGGTCCACCACGGCCAGGGCGATACAGACCAGCGGATAGAAGATCTCGAAGAACTCACGCTTGACCTCTTCGAGGAACGGTTTGGCACTTCCTTCGCCGAACTGACTGGCCACGACCACTAGCTGTTTTCTTGCGACCTACGCAACAGTCCAGGTGAGTAAAACGCCGTTGTCGAGTTTTTCCACCGACTCAAGCGCGAGTTCGGGAAACGAACCGACGAACCCATCGCCGTCGGCCAGGGTCGGAGCGTCCCGCCCGCCCAACACCGTCGCGCCGATGTAGACGCGCAACTCGTCGACCAGCCCGGCCTCGAAAAGGCTGAAAATGAGTTCCCCGCCGCCTTCGACCAGCAGCCGATCGATGCCCTCACCCTCTAGCTTGGCGAGCGCCGTCGTGAGGTCGACGCGCTCCTCGCCGGCGGCCAGCACGTACGCGCCGGCAGCCTCCATCTGCTCGATGAAATCAGTCGGCGCCGCCTGGCTGGTGAGCAGATATGTTTCGGCGGCGTCATCCAGAACAGCCGCCTCGGGTGGGGTCCGGATGCGCGAGTCGGCGATGACTCGCGCCGGGTTCTTCGACTCACCGCGGTCTAGTCGGGCCGAGTGCCGGTCGGCATCTTTGACCGTTAGCGACGGGTCGTCTGCCTGCACCGTCCCAACACCGACCATGACAGCGTCGCTGTCCGCGCGGAGTTGGTCGACGCGGTCGAAATCCTCTGGCCCGGAGATGGCCAACTGTTCTCGCCGGCGCGAGGCGAGCTTCCCATCCGCACTCATCGCGGCGTTGACGACGATCTCCATACAGACAATGGATGCGCGTGAGCCGAAAACGGGTTTCGGTTCTTTCGGAGCGATATCAACAATATAGCCACACTAAGGATGTACAAATGTGGTAACACATAGCATTTTAAACCGAGGCATATCAACAAACGTTTGAATAGACTCCCTACGCGGTCGGGAGCAGCGAGTCACAATCAAAAGGAATCCGCACCGTGTCCCACCACCAACCAGAACCCGTACGACGGAGCATCGAGGTCGAATACTGGGTCGTCGACGCGGACGGCCAACTCGTCGAACCCGACCCGCTCGTGTCGGCCTCGGCGGGCGTTGAACGCGAGTTCGTCAAGCCGCTGCTCGAAATAAAGACAACACCATGTGAGACGACATCACAGCTCAGGAACGAACTGCTCGACAGACTCGAAGCAGTGCTAGATGCCGCTGATGACCACGGCATGAGGCTGGTTCCGCTCGCGACACCGGTTCACGCCGACGAGATCGCCGACTTGCCCAGCGACCGAACCCGGATACAGCGGGAAGTCATCGGCGAGGACTTCGAGTACGTCCGGCACTGTGCCGGCACGCACGTCCACGTTGAGCAGATTCCCGACCGCGTGGTCGAACAGGTGAACACGCTGGTCGCGCTAGACCCCGCACTCGCACTGGTCAACGCTGGCCGGCGATACCGTGGTCGGGTGCTGTCGGCCGGCGCTCGGTCGAAACTCTATCGCTGGATGGCCTACGACGGCCTCCCCCACCAAGGGCGTCTCTGGCGCTACATCGACTCTACGGACGAGTGGCGACGGCGACTAGAGCGTCGGTACGAGGAGTTCGAGACCGCGGCGCTCCGCGCCGGCGTCGGTCGGGAAGCAATCGTCTCCTCGTTTGATCCCGAAAGTGCCGTCTGGACGCCGGTCCAGATACGGGACCGGTTCGGGACCGTAGAGTGGCGTTCGCCGGACACAGCGCTGCCGAGTGATGTCATCCGTCTGGCCGACCACGTCGCCGGCACTGTTACGCATCTCCGGGACGCCGACGTCCGCATCGAGGGTGACACCGGCCGCATCACGGACGAGCAGATCATCCTCCCCGAGTTCAGCACCGTCTTAGAGCATGTTAACACTGCGATACGCGACGGACTCGGGTCGGACTCGCTTCGGGGGTATCTCGAACGGATGGGCTTTGACGTGGGATCGTTCAACCCGATCTCAGAACGTCACGACGGGCGGTCACGGATGACTGTCGCCGAGGCACGCGAACGACGGCTGGCGTACGCCGCGGAACTGGAACGCGACGTTCGGCAGGCCCAGTCGGTCAACACCAACTATACCGGTCGACAGAACGATTGATAGAATTTGCCTCCGTCAGACCCCGGCGAATATCTAGCAGGGCTTCTGTCGACCCGTATAACCCCAAATATCGGTGCCGGATCTACGACCGGGTGGCAAGTTTCTGTGTGTCGACCGACTTCTTCGTTCCGTCAGCCGTCCGGAGTTTGAGCGTGGTGCCGTCGATGACGAGTTCCTCAACATCTAGGGTCACCACCGTCGACCAGCCCTGAAGACGGAGCAGCCCCGCCTCGTCGATCTCGATGAACGTGCGCGGTTTCTCGACAGCGCTCATACTCCAGGACTCACCGCCCAGCGAGACTTCTTCACCGCCGCTATTTCGTCCGCGCGAACACGCAGACGTGTTGCGTACGTGGCTCCTCGGCCCGCTCGTGGTCGACGCGCTCCCACACCTCGTACTCGGCGCCAAAATGGGCAGCCCACAGCTCCAGATACTCGAAGTCGAAGCGCTTCTGCCCGTCGTTGTCCCGACCACTCCGCCAGATAACATGGGCCTCAGAGGGTTTCGATCCAAACATACTACCCACAACGTCTCCTCCTGATACCGCCGGCTGTACGTTTGTGAAAACATTTGCCACACAGGGGTGGCGAATTAGTTGTGTGTGTTACAGCTGACGGTATGAAAACAGCCGAACTGCCGAGGGTACGCGCTGACCGCGACCGCGGACAGCACTGTTGTGACCACGACAGGCAGGCACCAGCAGCCACCGACAGTGGCGTGGAACCCATGGGCGTATCAAACTCAGTGTATGACTTAATTACGGTGGCCACTCCCAACCTGGCTGACACCACGACGAGCGCGCTATTTTCTCGTGATGAATATCAGGTCCTCGCGGAGCGCAACTTTGAACTGCTCATCAAGGGGCATTGACTCCCAGTTTTCCGGCAGTTCCTCCCGTGGCAGACTTTCGAGCGACTCGACCAGCGATTCATGGAGAAAACGACCGTTCTCGCCACACTCGTCGCACGTTCGAATGATGGATCGGATCTCGAACGGACGTGTAACGGTTTCCCTGCAGTCCGAACAGACGTACGTCTCAGTCACTGTCGTCCGGTAGCGTCGCAAGCTACTCCTATGTTCCGCCTCCGTCCGCTTTATTCGGGGTATTCCTGACCGCTAGAAACGGTTCACACACCGACCGTATGAGTTTCAATGGCTACTACTGTCCCACTTCGCACCGGGGTTCGTCACAGCGCCGTTAGCCGCCGAGCCGAAGTCGCGGTGATACTTCGCGAGGATGCCACTCCCATACTGCGGTTCTGGGTCGTGGTTCGCCAGCCGATCCGCTATTTCCGCATCGGTGAGGTCGACAGAGAGTTCCAGTTCGTCGATATCGATAGTAATGGTGTCGCCGTCCTCCAGCGCTGCGATGGGGCCGCCAGCGAACGCCTCGGGCGCGACGTGACCGATGGAGAACCCGCGCGTGGCCCCGGAAAACCGGCCATCGGTGAACAGTGCAACATCCTCTGCGTGGCCTTGGCCAGCGACCGCCGAGGTGACACCGAGCATCTCCCGCATTCCCGGCCCACCTTGTGGCCCCTCGTTTCGAATGCCGATGACATCGCCCGACTCGACTTCCCCCTCCTGGACGTACTCCATGGCGCCTTCCTCGTCGTCAAAGATTCGGACGGGTCCCTCGTGGTGGAGGTGGTCTTCACCGGTGATCTTGATGACCGCTCCCTCTGGGGCGAGGTTCCCGGTGAGGATGCGGATAGCGCCCTGTTCGTTCTTCGGTTCCTCCACAGTGTAGAGGAAGTCAGCGTCGAGGTCAGCAATTGCCGGCGGGTCAAGGCGCTCGATCCCCTCGGCCAGTGTCTCGCCGGTAACCGTCATCGCATCGCCGTGGAGGAGGTCCGCATCAAGCAGCGCCTTGAGGACGACGGGGATACCGCCGACCTCGAAGAGGTCGTTCATCACGCGGGTGCCGCCCGGTTGGAGGTTCGCAATCTTGGGCGTCCGCCTGCTTATCTCGTTGAACGTCTCGATGTCGAGGTCGATGTCAGCCTCGGCAGCCATCGCAAGCAGGTGCAGGACGGCGTTGGTCGAGCCGCCGGTGGCGACCTGGAGCGCGATTGCGTTCTCGAAGGACTCCCGCGTGAGGATATCCGAGGGTTTGCGGTCGTTCTCGATGGCGTCGATGGCGACAGCGCCGGCCTCCTCGGCGATTTCGTAGCGATCCTCGTGTTCGGCCGGCGCGCCCGAGGAGCCAAGCGGTGCGAGGCCGATAGTCTCGGAGATGGAGGCCATCGTGTTCGCAGTGAACATCCCGCCACAGGATCCGGCCCCCGGACAGGCGTGACGCTCCATCTCCGCAAGTTCGCCCTCGCTCATGTCACCGTCGGAGACGGCGCCTACACCCTCGAAGACGTTCTGGATAGTGACTTCACGACCGTCGTGCTCGCCGGGCATGATAGAGCCACCATAGCAGAAGACGCTCGGCAGGTCTGTCCGGATGGCGGCCATCATCATGCCCGGCATGTTCTTGTCACAACCGCCGATGGTGACCAGTCCGTCCATTCGCTCGCCAAAAGAGACGAGTTCGACGGAGTCGGCGATGACCTCACGGGAGATCAGCGAGGCCTTCATCCCTTCGGTCCCCATCGAAATCGCGTCGGAGATAGTTATCGTGCCGAACTCGATTGGCATTCCGCCCGCGTCGTCGACGCCACTGTAGGCCGCATCGGCGACATCGTCGAGGTGGACGTTACACGGGGTGATATCCGCCGCCGGGTTCGCGACGCCGACCATCGGTGAGGAGAGGTCCTCGTCGTCATATCCCATCGCACGGAACATCGCGCGATGGGGCGCCTTCTCGACGCCCTCGGTGACTTCGGTGCTCCGGAGGCTCGGGTCTTTCCCCGAGTCGTCACGTTCAGCCTGCTTGCTCATACACTGTGGAAGGTTTCGGGGCGTCTTAAACGGCTTGTACTCGTGGTGTCGTCCCCCACGCTCGGCTGGCGAAAGCGTCCGGTGGCGGTAGGTTCTTTTTGGCCCCACTGCGTACCGTGGGTAATGGCGACGGTTACGACGGCCGCGAGGTTGCACTTTGGCTTCCAGAACCTCTCGCTGGCCCACGAGCGACTGTACGGCGGCGTCGGGCTCGCGTTGAAGCAACCACAGCTGGTCGTCGAGGCCGAGCCAGCCGACACGCTGGACTGCAACGATGACACAGCAACGCCGTACGTCCGGCGGGTACTCGACGTGCTCGACGTGCCGGGCGCGGCCGTTCAGGTCCGCGAGCGATTCCCGCGTCACGTCGGCCTTGGCAGCGGCACACAGTTGGCGCTGGCGACACTGATCGCCGTTGCCCGCGCCCATGACCTCACGGCAGACGCGCGAACAGTGGCGCCACGACTGGGGCGGGGCGGACGCAGCGGTGTCGGCGTTGCCACGTTCGAGCAGGGAGGATTCGTCGTTGACGGCGGCCACCCGACCGAGCGGTTCACACACAAGCCACCGGCAGAGGGCGACTGGGACGTTCCGCCGGTGGTCGCGAGCCATCACGTCCCCTCAGATTGGCGATTCCTCCTTGTCGTTCCCGACACCGATCCCGGACAGAGCGGGAGCGACGAGGACCGAAGCATGCGCGCGGCAATCGAGCGGGCCGACCCGGGTATCGCCGACCAGATATCGGCGCTGCTCACGCGGCGGCTGTTACCTGCCATCGCGACGCGCAGTCAGCGGGAGTTTGGCGGGGCCGCGGCCAGGCTGGGTCGGCTCAACGGTGCGTGGTACGCCGACGAGCAGGGCGGTGTCTACCGCCCGCCAGCAGGCAGTATCGTCGAACACCTCGCCGACGCCCCGACCATCACCGGCGCCGGGCAGTCTTCGTGGGGCCCGACCGTGTGGGGCCTCACCGACACCGACGGGGCGGGCGAAGCGAAAGAGGCGGGGTATCAGGCACTAGCAGCAGCGGGTGTCAGCGGTGACATAACGGTGGTCGCACCACGGAATACCGGCGCGTCACTCATCGAACGCGAGTGACGACACCGGACCACCTGACCGCGGGCCGAGCCAAGCGTTTAAGCGGTCACAGTTGCCATGGCGTATATGGATCGTATCCCCTTCGGTGTCAAGCAGCTCGATTCCATTATCAACGGAGGGGCGCCGATGGGGAGTATCGTGTTGCTCTCGGGACAGGCCGGTGCTGGCTCACGGGAATTCATGCACACCAGCGCGGTTATTAACGGGATGGCCGAAGAGGACCCCGGACTGTTCGATCTCTACTACGGCGACCTCGCGGAGAAAGCGGTACTCCCCGAGGCAGTCCACTACCTCTCCTTTACAGCGAGCGGAAATCAGCTGACCGACGAGATGGAGCTGGCGATGGACGAAGAAGTACTAAATTCCGGGCTAGCCGGTGTCGAGTTCCACGACATGTCCGAACGGTACTTCCATATGAGCCCGGTGCCCCGAGAGTGGTACGCCGACGAGACACCGAGCATCAAGGATCTCAAAGCGCGTCACGAACGCGAGGACCTGTTGGGCGCGCTGGGAACAACACTGAGCAACATCGCGCCGAACAACCTCGTCGTCATCGACTCCTTATCTAACCTCGTCGCGGCGATGGGCAAGGAGATAGAGTGGACGGACATCACGTATCTCGTCTCAGGAATCCAGAAAGCCGCCCACCAGTGGGGCGGTCTCATCCTGATGCACCTCAATCACGAGACGCTCTCGCCGACACGGGTTGGCCAGCTCTCCGAGGCCTCACACGGGACCATGGAGTTCTCGTGGGAGTCGGGCGGCTCCACGCGGGCCCGGACGCTGGTGGTCAAACAGTTCCGTGGCGTTCTCTCGCAGATCGAGGCGGAGGATATCGTCCAGTTCGAGACGGAGCTGGGCGATGCCGGCTTCGACATCAGCGATGTGCGGAAGATACGCTGACTGGCCGCCAGTCTCGGTTAGTGAAATCGGCGGCAAACCCTTAACTATCTCGTCGGTCGAATCCAACTCGATGGCCAGGGAATCGACCGACGAGGGGATGCTCACCGTCGAACTACCGCCGGAGCTCGAAGAGTGGCTCGACGAGCGCACCCGAGAGCAGGGCGAACCCCGCGAAGAGCTGGTCATACAGCTGCTTGCGGCCTACCGAGCCACGACAACGGAGCGAAACGACGGCGACCTGGCAGCGGCACTCGATGTCGAGAGCCGCGTGGAGGATTCGATCCAGGAAGAACTCGATGCGACCGTCACGGCGGCTGTCGACGATGTGCTCGCAGAGCAGATCGATTCGACGGTCCGTGACCGGTTACCAGATATCACCGACGCTGTCGAGTCCCGCGTCGAGGGACGGCTGGACGATGTCGAGGACGACTTCACCGGGAAGATCACCGATGTCCGCGAGCGTGTGGTCCAGCTCAAGCGAGAGTTGGATAGCAAGGCGCCAGTCGATCACGAGGCCTTCGAGACGGTCGACGAAATAGACGACAGCGTCACGTCCCTGCGCAGCGAACTCGCCACGCTCCGCAACGAGTTCGAGGACACCGCAGCGTCACATACCGAACAGATGGCCGATCTGGAAAGTCGGTTCGACGAGGTCGACTCCCGTCTCGAGGATATGGAGTCGAAGCTCAAACGCGTCGCCTGGGTCGTCAGCGATCTCCGGGAGGAACAGGGCGGCCGCGACGCCAACCAGAAGGCCGTCGACCGACTCAAGCGTGCCGCGGCCCAGGAGGGTATCTCCGATGCCTCCTGTCAGGACTGTGGCGAGACAGTGGATATCGGCCTCCTTACCGACCCGCAGTGTCCACACTGCAACACGACTGTCACTGACATCCAGCCCGAGGGAGGGATCCTCTGGAAGAAGGCGTCGCTGGTCACTGCCGCACAACTGGAGTCGGGGCCGACAGATGAGTGACGACGACCCCTTCGATTCGTTCGATGTGCCCGAGGACCGCGACGGGGATCCGTTCGAGGAGTTGGACGATATCGATGCGCCCGACACGGCCGAGGACGCGGAACCGACCCAAGAACCCGACGACGGCGGGCCGCCGGAGACAGATGCTGATAGCGACGCAGAGGACGGGCCGACGTTCGAGGAGGCGTTTATCGACGAGGGCGATATCGTCCCGACCGACACCGACGCGACGCCGAGTCCGTCACCCGCTGATGACGAAGACGGCGCCGCCCTCGGGGACGAGGATCCGTTCATCGAGATGGACGGCCGCGAGGGTGACCCCTTCGAAAGTGGCGAGAGCGGCTTCGAATCTGTCGATATCGATGGTATCGACTCGGACGATCTCTGGGAGTCCCTAGAGGAAGAGTCGACCACGTCGACAGCCGATGGCAGCCGGTACGCCGAGGTGTCGAAACATCACTTTTGCGAGCAGTGCGAACACTTCAGCAGGCCGCCCACTGCCCACTGCACGCACGAAGAGGCGGAGATAGTCGAGTATCTCGACATGGAAACGGTACGGCTGTTGAACTGCCCCGTCGTCGCCGAGCAGCGAGAACTCGAGAACGAGGAGTAAGGCACTTCCCGTGGCCCGTCGAGGAGCGTGTATGCAGTTCTGTGACGACTGTGGCTCAATGATGCACGCCGACGGTGACGAGATGGTCTGTCAATCCTGTGGCGAGAGCGCTGCGAAGGACACTGACCGGGCTGCCGAGTTCGTCAGCACCGACGAGCAGTCCGGCGACGAACTCATCGAGACCGAGGAGGGTGACAACTTCGAGGGCAAGCCAACCGCCGACGACGTCGTCTGTGACGACTGCGGCCACACGAAAGCGTGGTACACGATCAAACAGACCGGTGCGGCCGACGAGCCACCGACGCGCTTTTTCAAGTGCCAGGAGTGTGG
>JAQCNK010000358.1 GCA_028275075.1 Haloarcula sp.
GAAAAAGACCAGTTAGCGAATATCGCCGCCGAGATCCGGGACGTGAGCGACACGGAGACGAGCGACGACCTGGCCAACGCCGTCGAAGACGGCGCTGCGTTCCACCACGCCGGTCTCGCTCGTGGTCACCGCGAACTCGTTGAGCAGGCGTTTCAGGACCGCCTCGTGAAAGTCGTCTGTGCGACGCCGACGCTCGCGGCCGGGGTCAACACCCCCTCGCGGCGGGTCGTCGTCCGAGACTGGCGTCGCTACGACGGGTCAGCAGGCGGGATGGCCCCTCTCTCTGTGCTGGAGGTCCACCAGATGATGGGACGTGCCGGCCGACCCGGGCTTGACCCATACGGCGAAGCCGTTCTCATCGCCAACAGCCACGACGAACTGGACGAACTGTTCGAGCGCTACGTCTGGGCCGACCCCGAGCCGGTGCGGTCGAAACTCGCCGCCGAGCCCGCGTTGCGGACACATATCCTCTCGACCGTCTCCTCGGGCTTTGCGCGCTCCCGGACGGGGCTGCTCGAATTCCTCGAACAGACACTCTATGCCAGCCAGACCGACGAGAGCGGTCGACTGGAGCGGGTGGTCGACGATGTGTTGACGTATCTGGAACGAAACGGCTTCCTGGAAATCGATAGTGGTGAACTCGATGCCACGTCGCTGGGTCACACCGTCTCGCACCTGTATCTGGATCCGATGAGCGCCGCCGAAATCGTCGACGGGCTGGAGTACTGGGCGCGACACGCTGGGGAGGCGACCGATGAACCTGACGACGCGACCGGCGACGGCTTCACCACTGCGAGCGAACTCGCCGAAGAGCGCGCGGCCGCGGCCGACGGTGACCCGGACGACATCTCGGCACTCGGCCTCTACCACCTCGTCTCGCGGACCCCCGATATGTATCAGCTCTACCTGCGTTCGGGCGACCGCGAGGAGTATGAGATGGAACTGTACGAGCGGGAAGATGAGTTACTGGGACCGACGCCATCGGAGTTCGAAGACGAGCGCTTCGAGGAGTGGCTCTCGGCGCTGAAGACGGCTCGACTGCTGGAAGACTGGGCCAGCGAGGTCGACGAGGAGACCATCACCGACCGATACGGCGTCGGCCCGGGCGATATCCGCGGGAAAGTCGAGACGGCCCAGTGGCTACTGGGGGCCGCCGAGTCCCTGGCCAGCGAGGTTGGTTCGGACGCTGCACGCGCCATCAGCGAGGCCCGGATCCGCGTCGAACACGGGGTTCGAAAGGAGCTTGTGGATCTCGCCGGGGTCCGTGGTGTCGGTCGCAAGCGCGCTCGCCGGCTGTTCGAAGCCGGTATCGGTGACCGCGCCGAGCTTCGCGACGCGGCGAAACCGGTCGTACTGGCAGCGCTTCGGGGCCGCCAGAAGACGGCCGAGAACGTGCTGGAGAACGCCGGCCATCGGAACCCCTCGATGGCGGGTATCGAGCCCGACCCCGACGTCGAGATGGACGAGGAGTCGCCACGCTCCGACGAGGGCGAAGACGAGACCGAGGCGGACCAGTCGAGTCTGGGGGACTTCTGATGGAGGTCGTCGAAGGTCGCGCCGACATCGACGACGTGGGCGCGTTCGTCGCCCGGTTGGGCACCATCGGCGAGGACCACGGCGTCACCGTGCAGGCGTTCAACGCTCGCTACGTCGTGGACCGCGCCCACCTGAAACGGGCGGTCGACCTGGCCATTCGAGCCCGTGAGCGCGGAGACACCATCGCCGACGACTTCGGCGTCGAGATACTGCTCTATGCTGCGGGTCGCCGTCAGATCAACCGGGCCCTGGAGATGGGTGTAGACGAGGGCGACTGTCCTGTCGTGGCGGTCGTGGTTGAACGTGAGACTGACGGAGACGTCTCGGCCGCTGTGACCGATCTGCGCGATCAGTTCACCACCGCGGAGACGCTCGGCGACTACGACGAGGCACGCGTCCGGGAGTTTTTCGACGTGGACGACACTGAACTGGCCGCGACCGAGGGAACGCTGGCCGACGCCGTCCGGGAACGGGTGGCACTGCTTCCGGTCGAGAAGTAGTGGG
>JAQCNK010000361.1 GCA_028275075.1 Haloarcula sp.
CCCACGTGGGGAGCGTTCGCGAGCCACCGAGTCCGATTGCTAACACGACGTGGCGAGCTTCGAGCGACCCAGCATCCGTCTGTACTTCGAGTCGGTCACCCGCCTCAGTCCTAGTAACTCCCGTCGCCCTCGACTGGAGGTGACACTCGTCGATACCACGTCGGTCAATGACATATCGAGCGTGATCGAGAAAGAGTTCCAGCGTCGGTCGATTCGGATAGTTCTCCGTCGAGACGAGTTCGTCCTCCCGACCCGCCCCCTCCGCGAACGATTCCAGCGAGAACGGCTCCGTGCCGATGTGGTGGACGAACGTCGACCGGAGCGTTCGCATTCCGCACTGACGGGCCTTCGTTTCGAACGACGCGAGTAACTGCTCGCGAGGGTCGACGAGACGGATGTTCTGGTGACTGTACCCTCCCTCGGCGAGGAGATAGTTCGCCAGGCAGGTGCCGTGAATACCGCCGCCGACGATTACGTACTCGTATGGCTGATCGTCAACGTCCTCGTGTCCGTTGCGGGCACGGTTAGTAGTCACTCTCGTTCACCGCCATCGGCTTCGAGTCCCTGTTGTGTGTGTTCGATTGACTGGCCAGTACGTCTCGGCAGTGATCGGAGCAACCACCGAGTATCAGCTTTCGCCACCACGAGAACCGTCGCGTAGACTGCCGCCGCAGAGAGGACGATCGAGCCGCCAGCCGCGAGCCCATAGACGTACGCGATCGTCACGCCCGATAGCACGGCGAACTCGGCTGCGAGGATTGCCAGTAATATCGACTGCTTGAAACTCTGTGCGACGAATCCCGCCGTGGCAACCGGAACAACGAGCATCGCCGCAACGAGGATGACACCCATGATCTGCATCGCGCTGACGACGACGAGCGCCGTGAGCACGACCATCAGGCGCTTGTAGAGCCGAACGTTGATCCGGGCGGCCCGTGCTGCGGTCGCATCGACAGTGACGTACAACAGCGGACGGTACGCGACTGTGACGAGCGTACCGATAAGGAAACTCATCGCGACGAGTAGCCCGACATTCTCTTTTGAGACGGTCGAGAGGCTCCCAAAGAGATACGCATCGATTCCGACGGCGATCCCGCCGTCTGTCGCGGTGATGAGGACACTCCCGAGTGCGAACCCAGTCGTGAGGACGATCGCTAGTGAGGTGTCGCTGTACGCCCCCGCGTACTCGATCAGGAGTTCGACGAGCAGCGCTGTTCCGATGGCGACGATCATAGCCGTCAACAGCGGCGACAGCGACAGCGATAGCGCCGCGTTGAGAAACAGCCCGACCGCGACGCCCGCGAAGGCAGTGTGAGCGAGCGTGTCGGCGAGCATTGACATTTCGCGGTGGACGAGAAACGTCCCGACGAGCGGCCCGATTACGGCGATACAGGCCCCCGCGAGATAGGCTCGCTGCATATACGGATAGCCGAGCATCCGTACACCTAGCAACTCGGACAGCAGATTCATTCCAGCTCCGTACACGTAGACGAGGAGCCATTCGAAGAGTCGCCATAGACCCTCTATCGGCGACAAGCGGTCTGCCGACGCCTGTAATAGAACCGTCACGAGGGAGTGAGAAGTCATCATCAGTGATCGTGAGTCAGCACGTGTTGATCGGTGCCGTACGCAGCTGCGAGGGCGTCCGTTGCAACGAAGTCTTCGGGGTCGCCGTCGAAGTACAGTCGTCGATTGAGACAGGCGATCTCGCTGGCGTAGGTCGTGACGACGCCGATGTCGTGTTCGATCAGCAAAATGGTAAGTCCCGAGTCGTTGAGATCAGCTAACAACTCATAGAAAGCCTCTCTGGACTCGGCGTCGACACCGACCGTCGGTTCGTCGAGCGCCAACAGATCGGCTTCGGCGGCGAGCGCACG
>JAQCNK010000366.1 GCA_028275075.1 Haloarcula sp.
GCAGCCGAGCCGGTAGCTGTCAGCGGAACGGGCCCTGGACAACCTACAGTATCCACATAATTCGCCTCACGGACCTCATCTAGTAATCCGTCAACCGTCGATTGATGAGTTCGCTTGGCTGTTTGCCCTGACCACGGAACTCGAACGAATGTCTATCTGTCAGAACCGGCGTGATGGATACAACGCGCGAGTCGGGCACGAAGAATTGCGTTCCCCCCGAGCGACAGAACCGGTGGGACGCGATGTTGGTGGCGTGACAGGATGGTTACGACACAGCGCTGCTGAACACCACCGACTCCGGATCGAACCTGTCGGACACCGCTCAGCTCACGAATGACCGATAGTCCAAGTTACTGGAAGCGACGCTGTAGGGCCCGAATCGAATGGATTTCACAACTCTGCACACTAATTCATCCACCGAATCGCCGACGACGAGTGGCTCTACGTTGGTATCCCGCAGGTATCTCGAAGTCACTCAATCCTAGGTGAATCCCACGCCACAGGTCCCACGGCGGAATCTCCGCCAAGGAGGTGTTCAGAATCGACATCTGAGCGGGCTTGAAGCCGCCCCGGAGCGTGTCCCCGGACGCGACGACCGGCGGCTGTTCGCGAATCGACACTCAGCGTGAGCTGATATTGTTGACCGCCGGGACCAGGTTCGTCTTCCTGCAGCTTACCCAACAGTACCACGTCTCACAGGGTCTGCAGAGTGCCCCGTATTCTATATGGACGATCGGTGGACTGAGCGGCACGATCGTGCCCTTCATGGACGACTTGTCGTCTCCTCCACTGGCGTTCTCCCAGACGTCGCGGACGAGGATACGACGTTTTTTGTCGTCACGATAGGCCGCTGGCAGGAACTGGTCGACTGACTCGTCTAGGTCTCCGTCTTCGCCCAGTTCGCCGTCGTAGACTACGGAACCGAGTCGGCACCGTTCGTCGCACCGTCCGGTGTCCAGCCCCGACAGGATGGTTCTGCGGATCTCGTCGTCGTCGTTGCCCCCGAACTTTTCGAGGAAAACCGGAACGACTTCGGGCGCGGGTTCGGCGGACAGTATGGTCACCGAGTCCTGGTACAGAGCGTTATCGTTGATCGTCCACCCGCCGACGTAGAGACACTGGCCGTTGTGACGGACGCGCTGGACGAACAGCAGTGCCGGTATCGGCTCCGGGCAGCCCTGGGGTTGGGCGGACACCGAAGCAACGAGCATCGGCGTGATCTTGGCTGCACCGACGCGGGTTTCCTCACCCCACGACCCCTGCTCGTCCCAGGTGAACCCGGTGACCGCACCGTTCACAATCGAGACACCGTCGTACTCGTTGTCGTTTCGGGCGGGGTCCAGCAGCGGGCCGATGTTGACGGTCGGAGAGTCAGTCCCCCCGTCTCCACTGGCGGCGAGCAGCGTCTCGTTCGGATTGAATGGCCCAGTCGTTCCGAGAGGTGGCCACGGGTGGCTGATCCGTGCCGAGAGCTGTGGCACCGCCGACTCCCATTGGAAGACATTACCGTCCTCGTCCTGCGGGGCGCGCCCGATGGTCTCGCCGGTCGTCGACCGTAGTAGTCGTGGCGGCGTCACCTGGCTGGCGAGCGCCTTGTCACTGTTCCGGAGCCGTGCGTCCGGGAAGGTGACGACGAACCGCTCACAGACCGTCGCCTCGCCGTCGAGATAATCGTACAGCGCCTGGGCCCGCTTCTGGTTCTCACTATTGGAGTCCGACGCACGGATCTCCTCCATCCGGTCTGCGCGTTCGGCGTTATGATTTTCCGCCCTCACAAGCGTATTGATGTAGTCTCCGTAGAGTTCAATTGAGGATTCGATGCCCCGATACTCGCCGGAAACGACGATCTCGAACTCCTGATACGCGTGATCGGTCTCGATCAGCGTCCGGTCGGGACGCGAGTCGCCTCCGAACACCGCTGCCGGGAACGCGTCTCTGTTCACTACTGCGTTCTCCCCAGCCGACTGGCCGACCCGACCCCGCACCCCATCGATACATCCAGCCAGCCCTGTCATTCCGATGCCGGCAGTTGCCGCGAGTAGCTGACGCCTGTTCAACGGCCTAAAATCTGGATTAGCTATAGCTTGTTTCATCAGCATATATTGTATTTATGAGTATATATTCATATCTATGCCAACACTTCTGTGAATGAATGTTGTCGACGGACCGGGAGAACAAAGCGTGGATATTCCTGCCGATAGTGTCGGAGCCGAAACGATATAAGCTTCAATGCCGGCGTGGAGCTGGTGAGGATAGCCAATTGAACGGTAACAGGCCCCAGAGATTCCTGCTGGAAGCCCTTTCAGCATGTATCATTCTCACTCAGGTTCGATGCCTGGATAGTGCTGAGTCCACCCTCTGTATCTCGCACACGGTAAGAGAATCATCACCGATCCACCAGTTCATATCGCACGACTCTGAACTCATCAGTTCACAGTTGACAGAGCACTAGAGGGGGTTGGCCGAGCAGTCATCCCACGTATTTCGCCCCGACAAGGGGGTGAAGAGTTCGAGAACGGTCGAGTGACCGTCTCAGCTGGCTCCCGCCACGCCAAACGCTCTTCATCCAACCTGATTATGGCTACTGACCAGCACACACAGGGACGCGAGCGGAGCAACGACTCGACGAGAGACACCGAAGTGCCGGACGATACTCCGGTACCCGACCACATCCCCGTCACGGCGCTCATCGCCGAGGAGCATACACTTCGGTTTGCCGGACTTGCCGACGGCGACGCGGAGGCGGTCCCCGGAAACGACGAGCGTTCACCGGACACCTGGTGTGGAGACGACAGCGTGACGGCACTTGAGCAGGCCATCGATGTTCTGCCACGAGCCAGTTCCGGGGAACTCTGGGCGACCAACGAGTTCGTCGCGACCGACGGCGCCGTCGACATCACTGCTATCGAGTCGGTTCACGGGCTCGATACAGATGCGCTCGAACAGACGGCCGGACGCTCGCTAGACGAGCTAGCCGCCCGGACCGACGCCGAGCCGATCGTCCCCGTCGGCGATCACCAGGACATCGTCGACCGGCGACGGAAGGCGCTGTGTGCGCTGGGCTATGACGTTCGGTTCCGCTGGCAGATCGCCTCCGACCGCTACTCGATTATCAACCCACAGGAGGCCTACCAGCCGATCATCACTGCACTCCAGCGACGGGATGAGACCGGGGCATTCGGCTGGCTGAGCTACCGCGACTGGGGCGGACTGCTCAAGCTGTTCGTCGTCTGTCCCGGCCTCAAGCAGGTCGTCGGCCCGCCTGAGGGGGCGGTCGACATCGACGACGAGGACGATATCGATGCCCTCGGAGAAAGTCGCGTTGGGGATACCGGAGCGACGGATTCAGACGAGGAGCTGGTCGTGTACGGCGGCTTCGAGACGGGGTACGACTTCCGGGGAACCCAGACGCTGTGGGCGAAGCCGATCCTGTACTTCCCCGACAGTGAGACGGTCGTTCCGGATACGGGCCAGCGCTACACGCGCCGGCACTACGGACAGGCGACCAACGCCGATCACGAGCGCGCGAACGACCGGGTGCCCATCAGCGAGTGGTGGGCGTCGATCTACGACGACGTCGAGACGCGA
>JAQCNK010000367.1 GCA_028275075.1 Haloarcula sp.
GCGCGTAGACCGTTTGCGACCCGGATTGCAGGTTATACTCCATTTGGCCTTACCAAATATAAGACACCCAATCTCAATAACTCTTGTGCCGTTGGGTATTCGGTCGGGCAGAACCGTGTGGATTGTCGAACCGGGCTTACGCGATTCACGCCCGCCGTGAACAGCGTGGCGTCTGCGACGCCACGGGCAGTCGGCCGCAGGCCGACGACGGCGGGATTCTCTCGCTGACTCGATAGCGACCGCTGTGTTGCTTTCGACTCACTCCGTTCGCCGAGACCCTACGGGTCCGTCAACACCCACGGCGTCGCCACTCCCTATCGGTCGTGGCTCCTTGGAAAATGCCCGGGGAGGGCTCCGAACCCTCGATCTCCGCATAACCCAGGTCGGGGGTGTGACGAGCACCCCATGGGTCATGCCGGTGTGGTACCGCATGAGTCTCGTGACCCTATGAGTGCGGCGCTATGTCCAGCTAAGCCACCCGGGCGCACTCGTTGGTTTGCCACTCGCCGTATTGAAGGTTCTCATCTCCCCGAAGGCTGTGGTTGGATCACACGGTCGGGAGATTTAAGCCATCGCGCTGGTATGCACCCTGCATGGATATTCCAGACCTCGTCCAGCAAGCGCTCGAGGACGAGGAGATCCAGGCCGGCATTTCCCTCGGTGAGGAAGATACGGTCTGTTTCACACCGACACGAACGCTCGTCTACCGTGGCGAGGGTCTGCTTAGCGACGAGAAGGTCGAGTCTTACCCCTACGACTTCGAGCGGCTGACAATCTCGGAAGGGCGTCGCAAGACCAAGTTCACCCTGGTCTACACCGATGAAAAGCGGGAGTTTGGCGTCTCCGGAACCAGTACCGACGCCGTGCTCGAACAGCTACTGAACGGCGCCCTCCGTAGCGCAAACACCATCGACACCGAAGAGCAGGTCACTGGTGTCTTCCGATTCAGCGAGCTGACACTCGTCATCACCGAAGGGCGAGTGTTGAAACACTTGGGGAGTGTCACCTGGGACAACGACTTCGAGTCGTATCCGTTCGGCTCCGTAACGGGGCTCGAGTTCGAGGAGGGATCGGTCGCCACGTCTATCGTGCTCTCGGTCAACGATCGTCCCGAGCGGATCAAGGCGCCCAGCGACCAGGCACCTACGGTCCGCAAGACACTCGAAGAAGCGCTTTTCGCCTTCTACGGGGTATCATCGCTGGGCGAACTCAACGCGACGGTGTCCGTCGGTCCCGACGACCCGACAGAGGAAGACGGGAGCGAACTGGGACTGGAAGGCGATATCGACCCGCTGGTGAGCGACGAGACGGAAAGCGAGGAAGCGACCGAACCTGCGCCGTCGACCTCGGCCAGCAGCCAGACCGTCGCTCCGTCGGCCGATACCACCGACGAACGTGGCGACATCGCCGCGCTCGAACAGCAAGTGGCCGAGTTGACCGCGGCCATCGAACAGCAGAACCAACGTCTCGAAGCACAGGAAGCGACTATCAAAACACTCATCGAAGAGCTGCGACAGGGTCGCTGATACGGTCGGCTATACCGAGTGACTGGTGATTTCGTCGCTGCTCTCTGGCATGCCACTGTCGCCGGTTCTGCACGTGGAACGCTCGGCGTCTCGTCACTCCACAGTCGTTCCGTCCGCCCACTCTCATTGCTCCCGTCCCAACACTTTCCGGATACACGTCGAGCCGAATGGACCGAGTTCTCCCCCGTCGAACTGGACAAAATGGGCGGTGCTGATGGCGGCGCCACAGCGTTCACAGGAGAACTCACCCTCCCGAACCACCACGTCGCCGTCGAAACTGATGTAGGTCCCGCCCGAGCGCGGACGGACGAGGCCGTCCTCGCGATCAATGACGCCGCGCATCGCTGCGGTGTCGAGGATCTCACGCTGGACGCCGGGATTCGTGGTCACCGTCTCGATGCGATCCATCGCCTCGGCGACCGACAGCGACTCGTGTTCCAGATGGGCCAGTAGTTCGACCCCGAGTGCTACAGGATCGCGCTCGTCGTCGGGCACATCAATCACGACGGGTGCGCCCGAATTAATGCTTACCGACAACACAGCGTACCGGCCGGCGAGCGGACCGCCCGCGATTACGGATTGCAACTCGGCGCCATCCGGCAGTTTCGTATTATGACATTTGTCAATATATACTGCTATATATGCTTAGATTGTGCTGTTTGACCGGCGTTTTCATTACATACACACCTCTATTTGGGAAAGAACTATAACATTCGAAGCGTGTTATCTAATTGCAATGACTTACACACCACTCAGCGAATCGGTCGAACTGTACCAGACCACGGAGCAGAGTCTTACCCAGATTGCGTCCCAGGCAGGGGTCAGCAAAGACGAACTCGCATCGAAGCTCCGCTCCAAGGGCGTCGCCCTCCGGTCCGAAGACGAAGACGTTGTGACGGCGACCCGCTACTAACACCGGAGTTCCCCTCCGACCTTTTTATACTGGTCGCCGCTGGCGTTGACCACAAGAGGTTTGCCGGCCCGGTTCGCTCACTCGTGTAGATGGACCGCCTCGCGAAGCAACAGCTGCTGGGATCGGCCGTCCTCGTCGTCGCTGTGGCCGTCGCTGCGGCCGTTTTCTCACCGGCCGTTCTCATCCGCGAAGCCATGCATCTTGCCGACCACCCCGTCTATCTCGCTGGCGTCATCGTCACGCTGTATCTGGTCCGTCCGTTCTTGGCGTGGCCGACGATGCCACTTTCAGCCTTCGTCGGCTTCGTGCTGGGGATCGGCTACGGGATCCCGGTCGCGCTGATGGGTGCGCTTGTGACTTGCCTTATCCCGTACCGGTTCGCCGAACGGGCCGGCCAACAGGGTGGGATGTTCGGCTGGCTGGGCGAGTCGGGCCAGCGGATCATCGAGGTGACCGGTGAGACACGGGGCGTCCTCGCGGCACGGCTCTCGCCGGTTCCGGCGGATCCCGTTTCATACGGCGCTGGCTTCGCGGGCGTCTCGACGCGTGCGTTCGTCGTCGGGACGTTCGTCGGCGAGATTCCGTGGGTCGTCGTCGAAGTCATCGCGGGCGCGTCGATGCGGTCGCTAACGCTTGGCGGGCTCTCTATCGAAGCGCTACCCCAGTTGTTAGTTCTGCTGGGATCACTGGCAATGCTGATCCTGGCCGGGCCGACGTACCGACACTTCAGTGGTCGGCCCGATTCGTCATGAACTCGAAACGGGCGCCCCCCGACGTGCTCTCTGTCACCTGCACTGACCAGTCGTGGCCGGTTGCAATATCCTCGACGATGGCGAGGCCGAATCCAGTGCCATCCTTTGTCGTAGTGTACCCCCGTTCGAACACGTCCCCGCGGTCTTCAGCCGAGATACCGGGACCATCATCGGCAACGTAGAACCCGGTAACTCCGTCGCCCTCTGGAGAGATTGTCCCGACGGTCACCGTCAGTGCCTGCGGAGTCGTCTTGTCCGGTGGCCGACGGGAGGCCGAGTTGGGGCTCGCGCTGTGGTGGTGGGAGCCGTGTTCCACACTGTTGCGGAAAAGATTTGACAGGAGTTCTCGCAGTCGGTCCGGATCTGCGTCGACAGTCGCGGTTCCGTCAAGTTCAAGCGTCGCACCCGCAGTGTCGACGTTTGCCCACGCCTCCTTGGCAGCCATCGCGATATCAACTGTCTCGACGTTTCCAACGGAGTTACCCTGTCGGGCGAGTGTCAGGAGATCCTCGATGAGATTTTCCATGCGGTCGGCGGCCTCCAGAGCGGGGCCGAGATGACTCAGATCTTCTGTCTCCATAGCGAGTGAGAGCCGCCCATGGACGATGTTGAGCGGGTTGCGAAGGTCGTGGCTGACGACTGAGGCGAACTCCGACAGCCGCTCTTCGCGGGCCTTTCGCTCGTGGATATCCCGGATAACGCCAGCAGTACCAACGAAGCCGTCCTCGCTCGGAAGCAAGGCGAGGTTGTTCTCCGAGGGGATGGTTTCGCCTCGCTTGGTTACCACGTCCAACTCCATAGTCCCACTGTCAGTGTCCGGGTCCGCGAGCAGGTCCTGAATGAACTGATCGCCACGGTCGACATCCTCGTCGGTCATGATAACGCCGATGTGCTCGCCGACCAGTTCGTCGGGAGTGTAGCCAGTCATCGGCTCGATAGCCTCGTTGATGAAGGTGAACACGCCGTTTTCATCGAGCGCATACACGGGGTCGCCGACGGCCTCGACAATGGTCTCGTAGCGGCCCAGTTCCCGGGCGCGCTGCTTTCGCTCGCTGATATCGCGCATCACCCCGACCGAACCGTCGAACTCGCCGTCGGCGTTGACCAGCGGCGCCACTTTGGTCTCGGTAATTGTCTGGTTCCCATCGGCATCGACCGTCCGCATCTCTACCGTCTCCCACGTCCGGCCCGGCGAGTCGAGGAGATCAGCGAGCACGTCGGTCACTCGTTCGACATCGTCGGGCGGTATGAACTTGTCCGGGTGGGTCCCGACGATCTCGGAGTGCTCGTACCCCAAGTGATCGACCATCCCGTCGTTGACCATCTGTATCGTCTCGTCAGCGTCGAGGACGTACATCGGATCACCGACGTTCTCGACGAGTGTGCGGTACTGTTCGAGCGTCTGTTCCCGCTGGCGCTGGTCGGTTATATCCCGGGCGATGCCGGCAACACCCAGCTGGTCACCGCTCCCATCCTTGATGAGCGAGCCGCGGAACTCGTGGCGGATCCACTCGCCGTCAGCCGTCACCAGCGGGGCCTCGAAGGTGGCCTGCCCGGTCTGGACAGTCCGCTCGATGGACTCTCTGACCTCGCCGTGGAACTGCTCGGGGATAAGTTCGAGCGCTGTCATCGTCTCGAGTTCCTCGTCGCTGTAGCCCAGAACCGCTGTCACCGTGTCGTTCCAGCGGAGCAGTTCCCCGTCGAGGTTCATGAGATAGAACACGTCGTCCAGCGTGTCAACGAGTTTCTGCGTGACCTCGCGCTGTCGTTCCAGTTCCTGTTCACGCTCTTTCCGGGCGGTAATATCGGTGATGAACCCCTCCAGGGCCTCGATGTTACCATCGCCGTCAACGGACCAGTCGGCCTGCTCTGGCCGTGAACTCGAAGAGCCAACGCTGCCGACGACTCTCCCCCGTTCCCACAGCCAGCGCCGCTCGCCCGTTGCGGTCGTGACACGATAGGTCACTTCAAACGGTTCGCCGGCTTCGATGCTCTCCTCGACTGTCGGAGTGATGCGTTCGGCGTCGTCGTCGTTGATCAGCGAGCGCCACATCACCTCACCGGACTGGATCTCCTCGGGTGTGTAGCCGACCAGTTCTTCCACGCCGTCGCTGACGAACTCCATCGGCCACCCAGCCTCGTTGCGCGCCCGGTACACCACCCCGGGGAGGTTCGAGATGAGCGTGGCTAACTTCCGTTCTGACTCCTCCAGTGCCGATTTGGCCCGGGTTTCACCCACCGCGCGCCTTATCCGGTTCGCCAGCACCGTGTACTGACCGGTCCCGGCATCCTTCTGGAGGTACTCCGTAACCCCGGCACTGATCGCTTCGCTCGCAATCTCCTCGTTACCTTTCCCCGTGAAAAGAATGAAGGGTAGGTCCTCGAACTCCTCGCGGACGGACTTCAGGAACTCCAGCCCGTTCATATCCGGCATATCGTGGCCACTCAAAATGCAGTCTATGGGGGCTGACCGGAGGCGGGTCAGCCCGTCCCGAGCCGAACTCTCAGTGACCACGTTCAGTCCCGGGTCGGCCCGCTCAAGATGTATAGCGGCGACCTCCGCGAACTCCGGTTTGTCATCGACGTGGAGTACGCAGATATCTTCCTCGCTACTCATTGTCGGATTGTACGTGTCCAACCCTATAAATCCGCCAGCAGATAGACAGATGGTATGGTAACATCTGCCAGTTCATACGGTCAGTTGTAAGCCATTGCCGGGATGTGCCGAACCCGACTCGGCAAATCACCGGTCAATCGTTACAACCGACCGTATCAATAAAACGTGTCGGCGCAGTCGTACACGACGCCGTGTTGAGGGCAGACGTACTTGCAGTGTCGGTGATACATCGACCGATCACAGAGCGGACAGGGCCGGCCGGCGTCGTCGCTCATACCACCGCGAAGGGGCCATCGCCATATCGCTCTTTGGGACGAACTTGGAACAGTGTTGGAAAAACATCTTTTTATGTGGTTTAACAAGCCGTTGGTATGAACGACGCGCTGCTCGAAAGTCGGGGGAGACAACTACTTGTTGGTCTCGCCGCCGGTGCCGCCGGACTCGCCGGTTCCTACGCCGCGGCCGGCTACACGCCGACATTTGTCGCCTCGCCCGTCGAGCGAACGCTCTCGCGGACGATGCCCGGTGAGATAATCACGTTCGCCATCACGTATCTAGGGAGCCTCGGCCAGCAGCTGAATCTGGCCACAGCGGTCGTGCTCACCTGGCTCCTGTTGGCTGCCGGCATCACCGCCTCGATAGTCGCCGGCCAAGCGGCCACCAACCGCGTGCTGCCGGCTATCGGAACGGCGGTGTCCACATGGCTCGTCACCGCGGGCCTCACCGGGGCGCTCGTCCTCGCGCTGGGAACGGTCCTCCCCGCCGTCGCTGTGGTCGTGCTCGCCCAGGCCGTCGACGCCTACCGCACAACTGTGGATCCCATCTCGTCGAAACGCCGCCGCGCACTCTCGACGGTTGGGATCGCCCTCGGCGTCACTGCGGCCGGTGCCAGTGTCGGCCAGCGTCGTTCCGCGGTGGACAGGACGGCTCCGGAACTTGACGCCCAGGGCGCAGACATCGAGGATGTGCAGACGAAACTCGACACCGCCGAGCGCCGCTCACTCGATATCGACGGCATCGAGCCGCTGGTGAGCGAGACCTTCTTCGAGGTCGACATCAACTCTATCGACCCGGACACGAAGGCCCAAGAGTACACGCTCTCGATAACCGGCGCTGTCGAGTCCGATGTCAGCTTCGACTATGAAGAGCTCACCGAGATGGCGTCGGTGAACAAGTTCTCGACGCTTCGCTGTGTCGGCGACAGTCTCAACGGCGAAAAGATAGACACGGCCCTCTGGACCGGTGTCCCGCTCCAGCGACTCGTCGAGCGTGCCGGCGTCCAGAGCGACTGTGACTGTGTCTTGCTCAAAGCCGAGGACGGCTACGAGGTGGAGTTCCCGATGGCAGCGTTCAATCGCGGGCTGGCCGTCTACGGGATGAACGGCAAGAAGTTGCCCCGGGGACACGGCTACCCCGTCCGGGCCGTGATTCCGGGCCACTGGGGCGAGGTCAACACGAAGTGGCTCACCGAGATCGAACTCCTGAACCGAGAGGTCGACGGCTACTGGGAACAGCGTGGCTGGGAGGGGACCGGCCCAGTCAAACCGACCGCGACGCTCAAACACGACGCGATGCTCGATGACGGGCAGCGCCAGCTCGCCGGCCACGCCTACGGCGGCCTGCGCGGCGTCTCGGCAGTTGACGTCTCGACGGACGGTGGTTTCCTCGTGGTCCAGAGCGAGCCTCTCAGAGCCCCTCCCAGCCGCCGAGGGCGACGGCACCGCCGAGGACGCCTGGCGACAATGGCAGTACAGCTACGACCCGCCCGGCGAGAGCCACGAGGTCGTCGTCCGGATGATCGACCGCGACGGGACAGTCCAGACCGACGAGGA
>JAQCNK010000369.1 GCA_028275075.1 Haloarcula sp.
GTCTGGCGGATTCGGACCCTGAAAGACGAACGGAGTGAGTCTCGCTCCGGTGAGAATCCGCCCCACTCCAATGATACCGATCGTGAACGCAACGAGCGCCGCGATCAGAACCACAGGCGATTTGAGGAACGGAACCGACAGTTAGACAATGAGTACCGTGACGGTTTCGAAACGCAAGGCCTGGCTTATGGCCGCCAGGCCACAGACGCTCCCTGCCGGCGGTGCGCCGGTCATCGTCGGTGTGGGACTGGCCGTCCACGCAGGTGTGTTTGCGCCGCTGGTTGCGATAGCTGCGCTCGTCGGAGCGCTGCTCATACAGGTCGGGACCAACTTCGCGAACGACTACTACGACGCTGTCAAGGGCGCTGACACGGACGAGCGCGAGGGGTTCACCCGGGTGACCGCGGGCGGGCTGATCGAGCCGGCGGCGGTCAAGCGTGCGATGATACTGACCTACGGGCTGGCCGTCGTCGTCGGTGTCGCGCTCGTGGCCATCGGCGGCGTCCCCATCGTCATCGTCGGCCTATCGGGTATCGCCGCCGGTGTCCTCTACACTGGTGGTCCGCTCCCCTACGGCTACCGCGGCCTCGGTGACTTCTTCGTCTTCGTTTATTTCGGGCTGGTCGCCGTCACTGGCACGTACTACGTCCAGGCCGTTGCCAGTATGGCAGCCGTTACGTTCCCGACGACGCTACCGGCTGGGGCCGTCCCGGTGGACGCTATCGTTGCGAGCCTGCCGGCAGCGGGACTCTCGACAGCCATTCTCGTCGTCAACAACATCCGCGACCGCGAGACAGACATGGCCGCCGGGAAGAAGACACTCGCGGTGTACCTGGGGTATGGACCGTCGCGCGTGGAGTTTCTCGCCCTTGTCGGGATGGCGTACGTCGTGCCGGTGCTTTTCGCGCTGGACCCAGCCTATGGCCCCCCAGCGCTGGCACCCCTCCTGACGCTGCCCCTGGCCGTACGGATAAGTCGCACCGTCGGCACCCGAACCGATGGCGAGGCGCTGAATCCGACGCTCGAACGCGTCGGTCAAACACTTTTTGCCCACTCACTGCTCTTTGCAGCCGGGCTGGCGCT
The DNA here is from genome assembly GCA_028275075.1 of Haloarcula sp. Lineage (GTDB taxonomy): Archaea > Halobacteriota > Halobacteria > Halobacteriales > Haloarculaceae > Haloarcula. The sequence goes on from JAQCNK010000369.1 coordinate 1,084, forward strand.
CCCACAGTTGGTATGAAGATCACGCCGTTCTCGCTCACACTGGCCAGCCCGCTCGCGACGGCCAGTGGGACAATCGAAGCCCGCGAGGGGTTTGTCGTCCGCTACAACCACCGGGGTGAGACCGGGATTGGTGAGGCGACACCGCTACCGGGGTGGACCGAGTCACTAGCTGAGTGCCGGGCCGGTCTCGATGCTGCCGTGGACGCCGACGGCAGCGGTGGCCAGACGGCAGCGATGCTTGCACTCGCCGCAGATAGCGTCCCCGCCGCTCGCCACGGCTTCGCGACGGCACTGCTTGATGCCGACGCGCGGGCTGATGGCGTCCCGCTCTACCGATGGTTTGAGGGTGACAGGCACTGTGATACCGTCCCCGTCAACGCTACTGTCGGCGATGGCGACCCAAGCGCGACGGCCGACGCAGTCGTCCGAGCGGTCGAGGCGGGCTTTGACTGCTGTAAGCTGAAGGTCGGCGCCAACTCAGTCGACGCTGACATCGAGCGTGTCCGTGCGGTCCGCGAGCGCGTGGGTGAGGAGATACCATTACGAGCTGACGCGAACGGCGCGTGGGACTACGAGCAGGCCACTGTGGCGTTTGAAGCGTTCGGTGACCTCGGTGTCGATTACGTCGAGCAGCCCCTCGCGGCAGACGACCTGGAGGGACACGCCGATCTCCGGGGTGGTCCCGTGGGCGTCGCGCTCGACGAGTCACTGATACACCACCGGACCGACACCGTACTTTCGGCCGACGCAGCCGACGTACTGATACTGAAACCGATGGTGGTAGGCGGCCCCGGAAACGCCCACACGCTTGCGTTTCGGGCCCGCGAACGCGGCGTCGACCCGGTTGTCACGACGACCATCGACGGCACTGTCGCTCGGCTGGCGGCGCTGCATGTCGCCGCCGCAATCCCGAACGTGCGCGCCTGCGGATTGGCCACGGGTGACCGACTGAGCCACGACCTTGCACCAGACCCGGCGACGGTCACCGACGGTGAGATGGCTGTGCCGCAATCTGACGGACTCGGCATTGATCCAGCCGAGGTGACACCCGATGCGTGAGCCCGTTGACTGGCCGACGTGTGACTTGGTTAGCCACCGCGCCGCGACAACCCCCGAACGGACCGCCGTCGTGGATGGCGACCGCGACGGCAAACGGACCTACCGGGAACTCGACGCCGCTGTGGATTCGGTCGCGGCCGCGATGGGCGCACACTGTGATGGTTCGAGTGGCCGCGTCGCGGCACTGGTCGACACTCGACCGTCCGTCGCGGAGTTGTGGTACGGTGTGCTACGTACTGGACGGACGTTTGCGCCACTGAACGTCGACCTCGCTCCGGATACCCTTCGGAATCAGTTGGACGCGCTGGGGCCAGACCTGCTGGTCTGTGAGCGGGATACGGAATCGCTGGCGACCGCGGTCTCGGACTGCCCCATTGTCTCCGTCGACGACCCTACTACCAGGGGCGTCAACTCACTCGCAGCCAGCGAATCAGCGCGGGACGTGACACCGGTCGAGCTATCGCGCGAGGAAACGGCGCTGGTGCTGTTCACTTCGGGAACAACGAGCGAGCCAAAAGGTGTTCGGCTCACGCTCGGGAATCTCATCGCGAGCGCGACGGCCTCGGCGTTCAGACTGGGCGTCGTCCCCGGTGACAGGTGGCTGGTCTGTCTCCCGACCTACCACATGGGCGGGCTGGCGCCGTTCGTACGCGCAGTGCTTTACGGCACGACAGTCGTCGTCCAGCGCGATTTCGACCCCGTGGAGACGGCCCGAATTCTCGATGAGCATGACGTGACTGGCGTCTCGCTCGTCCCAACGATGCTGAAGCGACTCGTAAACGACGGATGGGCGCCGAGCGAGGCGCTTCGCTTCGTCCTGCTTGGCGGTGGCCCGGCTGACTCGGAACTAGTTGAGCGGTGTCTGGCCCGGGCTATCCCGGTCTGTCCGACATACGGCATGACGGAGACTGCGTCCCAGATCGCAACGGCACTCCCCGAGACAGCGGGCTCACATCGCGGCACCGTTGGCCAGCCACTGGTGTGTACCGACGTGACCGTCATGGCTGATGGCGAGCCTGTCGGTCCCGACGAGTGCGGTGAACTCGTCGTCTCGGGGCCGACAGTGACACCGGGCTATCTTGATGCTGATGTGACCGCCACTGCCTTCGACCAGGTCGGCTTCCACACGGGTGATCGGGGCTACCGGGACGAAGACGGCCGGGTATGGGTTGTCGGACGCGTCGATGACCGTATCGTAACGGGCGGCGAGAACGTTGAGGCCGCGTCCGTGGCGGCAGCTATCCGGGATTGTCCGGCCGTCGACGATGTTGCCGTGGTCGGCCTGCCTGACCCGGACTGGGGGCAACGTGTCGCTGCGCTCGTGGTCGGGGAAACCGACCCCGAAGGTGTTATTGCACACTGTCGCGCCGAACTCGCACCCCATGAAGTCCCGAAGACGGTCAAAATGGATGACTCGCTGCCGCGGACACCCTCGGGGACGGTCGACCGCGACGCTGTCCGACAGCTTCTAGATACGTAGGGCGGACGGGAAAGCCGTTTCTGCAGCACCGCCGGGTTCCGCTGGGCTCTACGAGCGCGCTACTCCC
>JAQCNK010000090.1 GCA_028275075.1 Haloarcula sp.
ACCCGAACCTCCTTCGTCTCGAACGTCTTCGACGATCCCGAGGCGAACACAGAGGTCGCCAACCGCTACGGACAGAACCAGCGTCTCGCCGAAGCCATCGGACAGGCCGACAACGCCATTAGCTACCTCGCGCTGGCCTTTATCGACACGGACGGCCTGGCCCCAGTCGCCCTGGAGTGGGAAGGGACGACCTACGCCTACCAGGACGATCAGAACGGGCTCGACTCGACGGCATATCCGCTCTCGCGTGACCTTCACTGCTACACCTGGGACGGCACCTCGAAGAAGGAGGCCGCCGTCATCAATATGGTTCTCTCGGACTTCGGGCAGGACACCTTCGTCGGCCCGAACAACTACTTCAAACTCGGCGGTCGCCGCCAGCAGGAAGAGCTGGACAAGCTGCCGGACCAGACGCCGGTCTAACGCCGCCAGCGTCGCGAGCGGCCGTCACAATCTGATTTTCATACAACCACATGATCCAAGACGTACGACAACGCGTTCGAGAAACACTGTTAGGACGGGACACGGCCGACGGGTCGGCCCTCGCCGTCGGCGCATCGGGGGCGTTCCTCGTTGCGACGATAGCCGTCTTCCTGGCCGCGCCGGTCTTTGCCCTCCCGACCGTGGGGGCGTTCTGCTTCGTGACCGCGCTGGGCTGGGTCCGGTTCAAGCCCGAGATGGCGCGGTTCCTGACGCTGGTTGCGACGCTGTTGACCGTGTTGACTGTCGCTTTCATCACCATCTTCCTGTTCGCGAGCGCGCTACCGGCTATCCGTGAGCACGGACTCGGACTCCTTCTCATACCGATTCAGGATGGGGACGTCCGATGGTTCTTCTGGCTTGATACAGTCCTGCCGACCGGCGAAATCTATTGGAACCCCTCCTCTGGCGCGTACTCGCTGATCCCGATGATATGGGCGACGGCGGTCGTCACCGTCATCGCCGGGGCAGTCGCGGGCCCACTTGGGCTGTTTGGCGCCCTCTTTATCGCCGAGGTCGCGAGCGACGGGCTGCGCGAGATCATCAAACCCGGCGTTGAGGTGCTGGCGGGCATTCCCTCTATCGTCTACGGATTCCTCGGCTTCCAGGTACTGAACGGATTCATCCAGACGTCGTTTCTGGACGACGGTGCGAGCTTCCTCATAGCCGGGCTGGTCGTCGGTGTGATGGCGCTCCCGACGGTCGTTTCAGTCGGGGAAGACGCTCTCTCCAGCGTGCCCGACTCGATGGGTGACGGCTCCATCGCCATGGGCGCGACCCGCTGGCAGACGATGCAGAGCATCTCGATCCCGGCGGCCTTCTCCGGCATCTCGGCCGGCATCATCCTCGGGCTGGGGCGGGCCATCGGTGAGACGATGGCCGTCGCCGCGATTATGGCGGCCGGTACGCAGTTCGCCGACCCCCTGTTCGATATCTTCGACGCGAACGTGACGCTGACGAGCCTCATCGCGACCCAGTACGGGAGCGCCTCCGAGAGCACCCTGACCGTACTGTTCGTCGCCGGTATCATGTTGTTCGTCATCGTCGCGGGCATGAGCATCATCTCACTGTTCATCGAGCGACGAATGAAAGCCAAACTACGGGGGCAGGCATGAGCGAAGCCTACGTCACCGATGACAGTCTCGTCACCGCCGACTCCAGCGGCTACGACCGCGCGCTCGACGGGACCATTGCACTCGGTATCGTCGGGTTCGTGCTCGGGCTGGTGACGCTCATCGACCTCGTATCGCTGTCGAGCAGCGGCGCGGCGCTGGCGGAGACGCTCGCGACGCTACTGGTCGTCGTCGCCGGCGGTGTCGGCACCGTTGCGCTATCGTCGTGGGCAAACGTCACGCCCGTCGACTCACAGCGCATCCGTGGTGTCACTGCCGGGGTGCTTCTCGCCCTGCTGGGGCTGACGCTGGCGGCATACGCTGTCCCGGTCACCCTCGCGACACTGCTGGGTGGCCTGCTGCTCGTCGAGGCCATGGTCATTGCCACGGCCGGCGTAGTCTCGAACATAGGGCTCGTCGATACAGAGCCCAACGCCACCGCCGGCCTGCTGGCAGGATTTGCCTTTGGCGCCTTCGGACTGCTGCTCGGGGCCGTGCTGGGCGGAACGGTATTGGGTTCCGGCGGTTTCCTGTGGGCCATCGTGGCCCTGATCGCCGGCATCGGGCTGTTCGCGCTCGCCATCGTCCCCCGCGAAGACCTCGGCTCGACGCTCCCCGCTGCTGTCGTCGTCGGGGCGCTCGGAGCCACCATCGCTACCGCGACTATCGGGGTCGGTTGGCAGTGGAACCCGGACGCTATCTCGGGTGGGTTCACCGGCGGGGCCGTCATCCCCGTATTCTTGCTGTTTGGGACGCTCATCGCCGCCTGGTCGGCCGCGAAGTGCCGGGCCGGCTTCGGCGCTCGCGGGCGCCAGTACGGTGCCTTCCTCGTCATTAACCTCAACGCCGTCCTGATGGTGTCGATCATGGCGGCTATCGTCGTGTTCGTCACGATCAAGGGTGTCGGCTACTCCGTCCGCGGGTCGACCATCGGCGCGCTGGCGGGGCTCGTATTGCTCTCGCCGCTGGTCGTCCTCGCCGTGCGGACGGCCCGCACACCGGCGGGGAGCGAGGAGTGGCGTGGTGGCGCCCGACAGCTGTTCCGACTGTTGCCGCTCGCGGTCGTCGGCTCGGTCACAGCACTGCTGGTGTCGGTGCTCGTCACCGGCGAAAAACTGGAGTACGGCTACACCTACACCGTGCTGGAGAACCGCGAGTCGGTCGTCCTCGACACTAGTGTCGCGATCACCCCCGAGACGACCGTCGGCTCGCTGGTGCTCGTCCTCCCGACGCTTCTACTGTTCGTCTACTTCTTCCGGCAGTACGGCTCGCTGCGTGACGTGGGCACCGAGCTCGACCGCGTCGAAGCGGTCCGACGCCGACTCCCGCTGGCCATCGCCGCCATCGCCGTGCTGACCGGCGCGCTGGCTATTCTGGGAGCCTCTCCCGCCGGACTCCCGCTCGGCCCGGTAGCTGGGGTTGTCGTCGTCGGTGCTGGCTCGGTCGCCGCTGTCGGGCTGGCGGCCCTGCCACTTGCCGGCCTCCTCGCCGGCGACGAGGCGCTTCCCGAGCGGGCCGTCGACCGGGCGAGACTGTTCACACTGTCGGTCTTCGGCGGGCTCTCGTTGCTCGCGGCGGTCCTGGTTCTCCAGGGTCCAGCGACAGTCGCCCCGGCGGTTTTCGGGCGAGGTATCGTCCCGCTCGCGGCGCTGTTGGGTGCCCTCGTCTCGGCGACGACCGCGACCATCCTCGTCACCGCGACGCGTGCAGCCGACGAGACGATAACTCGCCGACTTCTCGGCGAGGAACTGTCACTCGCGCTCGCGGCCACGGCGGGCTATCTCGCGTTGCTCGGTAGTCACGTCGCACTGACGAAACAGAACTTCTCGCTTGGAGTTTCGGTCGCCAACGCAGGCTCGCTGTCGGTGCCGATGGCCATGCAGCCCTACATCCCGCTGGGTGCCGAACCCGGCGGGATCTTCCCGGCCATCGTCGGGACGGTGTGGCTGGTCATCGGCGCGACGACGTTCGCGGTGCCACTCGGTGTCGGTGCCGCCGTCTTCCTCACCGAATACGCCGAACAGGGCCGTCTGACGGAGGTCGTCGAGGTAGCGACCAACGCGCTCTGGAGTACGCCGTCTATCGTCTTCGGCCTTTTCGGCGCGACCTTCCTCATCCCCCGCATCGGCGGCGACGAGTCACTGCTGGCCGGGATGCTCGTACTGGGATTCATGTTGCTGCCGCTGGTGCTTATCACTTCGCGGGAGGCCATCAAGGCCGTCCCGGACGAGTACCGCGACGCCAGCGCTGCGCTGGGCGTCAGCCAGTGGGAGACCATCCGTAGCGTCGTCCTGCCGGCGTCGATGCCCGGCGTCATCACCGGTGTCATCCTCGGTGTGGGCCGAATCGCCGGCGAGACTGCACCGCTGATTCTGGTGCTGGGCTCGACGCTGAACTCGACGTCCGCCGTGGAGGTGCTCAACGGGTTCCGGTTCACCACCGCACCGCCGTTCATCGCCAACGAGGCGCTACTGTCGGCGTCGGCGTCGCTGCCCACGCAGGTGTGGGCGGTCATTGCCGCCGGTGTCAGCGGCTCCCCGTCGATGGGGTGGGCGACGGCGTTCATCCTGCTCGCCGTCGTGCTGACCTTCTACGCTGTCGGTATCACTGCGCGAACCTACTTCCGCAAAAAGCTGAACTATGAGTAACGCAATCAACGACGACGAACAAGACGAACAGACCGCCGCGGGCGGCGTCGAAATCGCCACCGACAGCGTCACGACCAGCGGCGAGAGCGAAGAGGAGGTCCGCGAGGAGTGGATCGACTACCGCTTCGACGGCGAGGCCAAACTCTCCGTGAGCGACCTCGACGTCTGGTACGGCGACGACCACGCGCTGAAGAGCGTCTCGATGGACATCCCCGAGAACAGCGTCACGGCGCTCATCGGGCCGTCTGGCTGTGGGAAGTCCACCTTCCTGCGGTGTCTCAACCGTATGAACGACCGGATAAAGGCAGCTCGTATCGACGGCTCCGTCGAGCTGGAAGGTACAGAGATATACGACGCCAACGCCAACCTCGTCGAACTCCGCAAACGCGTCGGCATGGTGTTCCAGTCGCCCAATCCCTTCCCCAAGTCCATTCGGGACAATATATCGTATGGCCCGCGAAAACACGGTGATATCGAGAAAGGGTTGCTCGCCCGACTGTTCGGCCGTGACGACACCGAGGCAGAGGACGAACTCGTCGAGCAGTCGCTGAAGCAGGCGGCGATATGGGACGAGGTCAGCGACCGACTGGATGACAACGCGCTCGGACTCTCGGGCGGTCAACAACAGCGCCTCTGTATCGCCCGCTGTCTGGCCGTCGACCCCGAAGTCATCCTGATGGACGAGCCCGCCTCCGCGCTCGACCCGATCGCCACCTCGAAGATCGAGGACCTCGTCGAGACCCTCTCCGAGGAGTATACGGTCGTCATCGTCACCCACAACATGCAGCAGGCGGCCCGTATCTCCGACCAAACTGCCGTCTTCCTCACGGGCGGTGAACTGGTTGAGTTCGACGACACGGACAAGATCTTCGAGAACCCAGAGAGCCAGCGCGTCGAGGACTACATCACCGGAAAGTTCGGATAAGCGCGATGGAGACTCGCAAGATACAGCAGGTCGGCGGCGGCACCTACACCGTCTCCCTGCCCAAGGAGTGGGCCACCGCGGCCGACATCGAACCGGGCGCCGTCGTCGCCCTGCACAGCCACATCGACGGCACCTTGGTCGTCCAGAGCGGCGTGGAGACCGACACCACTGACCCGTTACCGCTGTCACTCGACGATGCCGAGCCGACGTGTGTCGAACGCACGCTTCGGGCAGCCTACACTGCCGGCGTCGACAGTGTCGAACTCAGTTCTCCTGACGGGGTCACCGAGGAAACCCACCGTCGGGTCGACGAACTCACGCGTGCTCTCACCGGCGTCACTGTCACCGACTCCGACGACGGCGCCATTCAGGTCCGGTCGCTGCTGGACGCCGAGGAAGTGTCGATAACGCAGTCGGTCCGACAGCTCCAGTTCGCGGCGCTGTCGGCACACAGGGCCGCGACGACCGCGGTGACGGATCCGACACCGGATGCGCCGGGCAGGCAGGACGACCAGACGGACCGTATCGCCGCGATGGTCGACCACTACTTCCAGCGCGGGCTGGACTCGCTGTCGGTGATGGACGCGTTGGGACTCACGCGTCCGGAGCTGTTCGACTGCTGGGTAACTGCCCGCGAACTCACCCGCGTCGCAGACCACGCAGACCGGATCGCCGCGACGGCCGACCGCCTCGACGACACCGTCGATCCGGATCTCGCCGCCGACCTCGACGACCTAGCCGACCGCAGCCGCACGCTCGTCGAAGACGCAGTTGGCGTGGTCCTTGATGCTGACTGTCGTCTGGTGGACGACTCTACGGCAGCCTCAAAAGATGGGACAGCCACCGCGCGGCGCTGTCTCGACGCTCGCGATGCGTTCATCGCCGATACCGAGACGCTCGACAGAAAGCTGTTTGAGTCCAGCGACGCCGACTACCGCGTAACCCACGCCGTCGATGCACTCCGCGGGACGGCCGAGGCGGCTGGACAGATAGCCGAGGTCGGCCTGCAGTCGCTACTTCGCGAGCGCTGCTCGTCGGAGATGGTGGTGCTCAGTCAGACATCATAGAGCGTGTCTCTCTGTCCGCGATGGCTGTTGGTACTGATACTGCC
>JAQCNK010000372.1 GCA_028275075.1 Haloarcula sp.
GTGGGTCATCAAGCGCCCAATCCCGAACCTCGACCGCGGCGTCCAACTCCAATGTTGAACAACCCATTGTCAGGACGACATCGCATTCGTTCAACGCCGCCTTTGACACCTCCTGCGGGGCGCGGCCCGAAAGGTCAATGTCGAGTTCTTGCATCGCTTCGACAACTTCCGGGTGGACTTCGTCTGCGGGATGGGTGCCCCCGGTTAGGATCTCCACCTCGTCTTCCAGTCCACGGCGTTGTCGCTCCCTCTCAGCGAAGGCAGCAGACATTTGACTCCGACCGGCGTTTTGAACGCAGACAAATCCGAATGTTACGTGGTCGTCACTCATACTCCGGTAGAGACGATGCCGAGACATATCGGTTTCTATGATTTCTATAGAGTGATATTGATTCTCAGCTTCTCACATTTACTGCTGTATCCACACTGCGAACCAACCCAAACGAGGGCTAGTCAGTGGTCGATTCGCACGCTTACTGACCGGAGATTCAACCGGCCATCAATGAAATCCGTTCCATGAGTACGGTTCTATGACACGCTTCTATACGGGTCGACAGAAGCCCTGATAGATATTCGCCGGGGTCTGGCGAGCCGAATTCTATCAATCGTTCTGTCGACCCGTATGGTTATCGAGAAACTCCCGTGCCCGCTCCCGGCCGAGTTCCTGCAGGTCTGAGAGAAAGTCCGAATCTCGGTCAACTTTCGTCGAACAGTGGAACCGTTTTCCCATCTCAATTCGCCGGATATCGGTCTGGACGAACTCATCGGCCGGGAGCTTCCCGCTCTCAACCCAGTCGTTGATCCGTTCGATGAATCCCAGTTCCTGGTTGAGCGAGATGTTGCCCGACAGTTCGTTGCGACGGTCGGCGATAACCTCACTCGTGGTGGGTTCGCCCTCGAACTCCTGTGGGTTGACCTGGATGATCCACAGCTCTTCGGGCTTGCTCTCCGGTGGTTGTGACATCAAGTCGTTGACCGGAGGATTCTGGGAGAACAGGCCATCCCAGTGATAATGGTCATCGATTTCGACCGCCTCGAAGAGGTTCGGGACCGCCGCCGAGGCCAGCACCGCCTCAACGGTCACGCCCTCATTGACGAACGTCTCGAACACGCCGGCGTTGATGTCGACTGTCCCGACGACCAGTTCCGGCGCGTCCCGCTGACAGAGGTCGGGGATTTCCTCGAAATCGATATACCGCTCCAGGACAGTCCGAATACGTCGTTTCCCCATTTCTGGGCCGGGAACTTGCGATGGACTCACGGTTGGAATAGCGAATCCGGCACTCTCCATCCGGGAGAGGCCAGAGACCATCGAGTTGAGCCAGCGGTCCTGTGGCCCGTCGACGGCGATATCGTCCCAGATACCGTCTAGAATCGCGATCGCATCCTCCGGCTCACCGGTGAGCAGTCCGTACCACATCGCCAAGGCATTGAACGCACCGCCGGAGGTTCCACTGACACCGACCAGTTCGTAGTCGTTGTTGTCCCAATCGCCCAGAATCTCCTGCAGAACGCCAGACGTAAACGCCGTGTGACTCCCACCGCCCTGACAGGCGATGGCGACGCGCGTCGGGCCGCTGTCCTCACTCATAGGTGTGGACGTAGCCGCCGTCGAACAACAGGTCCCCGCCGTTGAGGTGTTTCGCGTGGCCGGAGAAACCGAAGGTGAACAGATTCGCCACCTCCGCCGGCGACATCATCTCTTTGGTCCGTGCCTGTCCGAGCATCACGTCTTCGATAACCTCCTGCTTCGAGATATCCCGTTCGTCGGCCGTATCCGCTATCTGGTCGACCATCAACGGCGTGAGGACGTAGCCGACGCTGACCGAGAAGCCACGGAGCGTCCCGCCACCTTCCGCCGCGACGGCCCGCGTTAGACCATCCAGTCCGTGTTTCGCGGTGATGTAGGCCGGCTTGTCCTTCGTCGCGTAGTGGCCGTGGACCGACGACATGTTGGCGATAGCGCCCACGCCGTCGTCAGTCGCCTCGATGTGCGGTATCGCCGCCTGCGCCATCTTGAACGGCGACCGGAGCATGATGTCGAGCAGGAGGTCGTACTTCTCCATCGGGAACCCCGGGATGGAGGCGATGTGTTGCATCCCGGCGATGTTGGCCACGTATCGCAACTCGCCTTCCTCGGCCGCCGCGTCGACGACCGCCTCGACGTCAGCATCGCTCGTCAGGTCCGTCTCGACACCGTGGTAAGTCCCAGGGGCGTCGAACTCATCGACGAGGGCACCGGTTTCATCGAGTCCGTCAGCGTCGATATCCGCTCCGACGACTGTGAGCCCGTTCGAGGCGAGGGCGGTCGCGGTCGCCCGCCCGATACCCGACGCGGCGCCGGTAACGATAGCGACGTTGCCGGCCTCGAAATGCGGGTCGTCGATTCGAAGGAAGTCGTCCGGAGACAGTTCGGGGGCAGTGAGGTCCATATCGGAATCAGTCATTGTGTTCTCCTCATCGGGAATAGATGGCAGCGAGGCATAACTGCATCTCACGTTCAGGTAACGTCGGTGAGAGTCACGTCGAACAGCGTTCTTCGAGCATCGGGAATGTAGCGCTCGGACGTGACGAACTCATCTCGCTCCAGTCTGTCAAGCGCGCTCCGAACTGTCCGTGGTGGAAGCATCGTTTCGTCGGCTACTTCTCCCTGCGTCATCGGACCATCGGCTACGAGGGCGATATAGACGAGTTTGGCGCTTGGCGGGTAGGCTTCGAACTGACTGCGGTACGGTTCGGGGAGGTCCCGCGGTCGCATGTTCATCCAGCGAACAGTTCGATTCCGAGTACAATGACACCCACGACGCCGAACACGACACCGAGGCCGGTCTCCATCAGTTCGCTCGGGAGGAACTTCCCCACTCGCGTTCCGATGGTCCCGCCGACGAGCACGCCCGGAATCGACCAGGCGACGACGTACCACACTGGCGTCGCCGTCAGCGCGTGGACGAGCGCGCCGGCGACGGCGGTGACCCCAAGTACGAACACACTCGTAGCAACGGCGACTCGCGGCGGGATGCGACAGCGAACGATGAGTTGTGTCGTCACGATTTCCGGCAATCCGGCGCTGATGAGTCCAGTGATGAAGCCGCCGACGGTCGACAGGGCCACACCAGGGGTCCGCCAGCAGGTATCGTAGGTGAACGTCTCGCC
>JAQCNK010000098.1 GCA_028275075.1 Haloarcula sp.
ACAGGTAACGCCACTATCCTGACCCAGTTCGGTCTGAGCGACACCATGCTGGACCTCGTCTTCGACACCATCGGTGCCATCGTAGTCGCTATCTGGGGGACCGCTCACCTCACTGGTATTGTGGGCCATGTCGAGCACTGGCTAGCCAATCGTAATCTCTGAAACTGTCGTAGAAACCAGTTATACGGGTCGACAGAACGATTGATAGAATTCGTCCGCCAGACCCCTATCAGGGCTTCTGTCGACCCGTATACCAACCGACAACAGGGAGCAAAGCTACCCAGTACTCAGGTCCGGAACGACTCGCCACAGCCACACTCGCTGACGACGTTAGGGTTCTCGACGTGGAACCCAGCACCCTGCAGGCCGCCGTCGTAGGCCAACACAGACCCCTCAATGTAGTCGATGCTCGCACCGTCGACGAACACACGCAGTCCGTTGCGCTCGTAGACGGTGTCACCCTCCTCTGGTTCGTGCTCGAAACGCATGCCATAGGAGAGGCCCGCACAGCCGCCCTGTTGGACGAACAGGCGGAGCCCTGAGACATCGGTGTCCATATCCTCTCCTTCCAAGAGGTCCAGTGCCTCTTCGGCGGCGGCCTCGGTGACTCCAACGTCCTCTCCACCGAGTTGCGGTTCGCCTTCTACGGTACTGCTCATAGAGATACGTGCGGCCCCAACCGTGTTAACCCTGACGCTGATTACAGCCATTTGAACCGTTCGCGAACACTCTCGGCGTGGGCTTCCAGTCCCTCGGCCTCGGCGAGCGTCGTTATCGTTTCACTGAGGTCGCCCAGCGATTGCTCGGAGAGTCGCTGGACAGTCGTCGAGCGGACGAACGTGTCCACTGAGAGCCCACCAGTGACGCGGGCGGCCCCGCCGGTCGGAAGCACGTGGTTTGTCCCGGCGGCGTAGTCGCCAGCGGCTACGGGACTGTAGGGGCCCAGGAACACGGACCCGGCCGAGGGGATCCGCTCCAGCAGCGCCTCGTCATCTTCGGCCTGGATAGCGAGGTGTTCGGCGGCGTACTCCTCGGCAAAGAGGACGGCTTCACTCATCGAGCGGGCGTGAAAGACACCGGAGGCGTCGTTTTCCAGCGCCCCGCGGATGACGGCCTCGCGTTCGCGACCGTTTGCGTGTGCCTCGACCGCCTCAGCGACGGCTTCGGCCAGCGCCTCGTCGTCAGTCACCGCCACGACAGACGCGTTCTCGTCGTGTTCTGCCTGGGCCACGAGGTCGGCCGCAACGAGTTCTGGGTCGGCCCCGCCGTCAGCGACGATCATAATCTCGCTCGGCCCGGCGAGGAAGTCGATGGCCACGTCGCCGCGAACGTCGGCCTTGGCGGCGGTGACCCAGCGGTTTCCGGGTCCGACGACGATGTCGGTACTGGTGACTGTCTCGGTGCCGTAGGCCAGTGCGGCGATGGCCTGTGCGCCGCCGGCTTGGTAGACGGCATCGGCGCCGGCGACATGGATAGCCGCCAGCGTGACCGGATTGACTTCGTCAGCGGGCGGCGTGGCGACTGCGACGTGTTCGACGCCGGCGACTTTCGCGGGGATGACGCCCATCAGCGCGCTTGAAGGGTACGCTGCGGTGCCCCCAGGCGCGTAGACGCCGGCACTGTCCAGCGGACTGAACCGCCGGCCCAGCTCTCGGCCGTCGAAATCATCGCGCCAGTCGTCGGGGCGCTGGCGTTCGTGGAAGGCGCGAATGTTGTCGGCGGAGGCTTCGATGGCAACCCGGACGTCGTCGCCGATTTCCTCGTAAGCGCGCTCGGCGGCGTCGGTGATGTCGATATTGCCCACTTCGACATCGTCGAACTCGCTGGCGAAGCGGCGCAACGCCACGTCGCCCTCCTCGCTGACGGCGTCGACGATGTCGGCCACGTCGTCCCTGACGGCGTCGACACCCGCGTCGCGGTTGAACAGCGCCGAGCGCTCGTCGGGCCCGAGGTCGGCGACAGTGCGTACGTTCATACGACGTGTTCGAGGCCGGTGGAAAAACGGGTTTCCCTTCGCGGCTACCGGACCAGCGCGAGACCAAGCCAAATTCAGTACCTCGCAAAGCTCGGTACTGATAACCGCACTGCAAACGCATGTCTCTCGAAACTCGGTAGTTGAAGAAGTCCGCTTGCTGAAGTGTGACCAAACAAAACCAACAAGCGGACAGTGAAATCCACGAAGACCAACTCCTTAATTTTCTCGTCAATGCACTCACCGGTGCATTTGGCGTAAGTCTTGGAGAGAACGCTGATATCGACCCCGAACACATCTACGAGGTCCTCGTCGGCGCAACCGCCGACGGGACCTCGATCTCTACACTCTGTGAACGGAGTGAAGACAGTTCATCCAGTACGAATATCCTGCGTCACCTTCGAACAAAA
>JAQCNK010000012.1 GCA_028275075.1 Haloarcula sp.
GTCGCCAGATGGACGGCTCGACGGACGTCCAAGACGTGCTCGGTATCCTGCTTTCGGAGTCAAACGTCCCGGTAAAGTATCCGCCGGGAAGTATCAAAACACTGGCCCGTTCGGCCGGCCTCAGCCCCGACGACTCTATCGCGGATCTTATAGATGCAATCGACGACCGCGACGGCGCGAAACTATAGTGCCGTGGTTGTGCCTGCGCGTGCGTATGCGCACCCGCGAACGGGCGATTGCTGCCGGCAGGGCTTATCGACCCTCCGATGCTGTTCTGTCCGTCGGGCTCCAGCGTTTCACGACTGACCGGACAGTGGTCTATGCGGGTCGACAGAACGATTGATAGAATTCGGCTCGCCGGACCCCGGCGAATATCTATCAGGGCTTCTGTCGACCCGTATGAACGACCATCACTGATAGAGTGAACAGTGATACTGCCGGCTGTAAGTACGTGGAGATTTTGCCACCCGGGGTGGCGAATTCTTCCGTAATGTTACAGCCGGCAGTATGAGTCGGACCCACGATGGAGTATCACTCGCGATAATTTACGGGTCACATTTATGCCATTGATTACGGTAGTTGGGTGCATGCCAGACGTACTGATTGCCGACGACTCGGAATTCATGCGGAACCTCCTGCGGGAAATCCTCGAGGAGGATCATACCATCGTCGGAGAAGTGGAGAACGGCGTCGAAGCTGTCGAAGTGTACAACGAGCATACCCCCGACCTCGTGATGATGGACATCGTGATGCCCATCCGCGACGGTATCGAAGCAACCAGCGAAATCAAATCCTCGAACCCGAGCGCCAACGTCATCATGTGTACCAGCGTGGGCCAGGAAGAAAAGATGAAAGAGGCGGTCAAAGCCGGTGCTGACGGCTACATCACCAAACCCTTCCAGAAACCCAGCGTGATGGAGGCAATCGAGGATGTCGTCCCATCATAAATGAACGTAGATATCCAGTCGCTGGGAACGTTCAACGAACTCGCACACGAGGGTGCGAAGCAGGCGACCCAGTCGCTGGCACAAATGACAGGTATCGACGCCATTGTCGACATCACCAAAATAACCCTGCTTGATCGCGACGACATTGGCGAAGATCTCAAAGGGCGAGACTTTGTCGGTGTCCAGTTCGAGTACGAGGGTATCCTCGATGGTGACACGGTACTGGTGTTCGATGCTGAGTCGGCCGACACGATCGCTGAGTCCATGATTCCGGGCGCAAGCGAGGACCCCAAGATGGCCCAGAGCGCCGTCAAGGAGATCGGGAACATCATGATGAGCGGGTTCATCGACGGCTGGGCCGACTACTTGGACTCGACAATCGACCACTCGCCGCCCCAGTATATCGAGAAGTCTGGGGCCGATGTGCTGCCCGACGCTCCCGAAGCTGACGATCACCGTCAGGTGTTCGTCTTCAAATCGGAGATCGAGTGGGTTGGGGAGTCTGTGAACTTCTACATTTACATGCTCCCCGAGTACGAGCCCCTCGCGGAGGCAATGGTCGAAAGCGCCGATACGGAGTCCGACGCGATACCCATTGACAAGCTCCAGACGTTCAACGAGATGACGACAAGCGGGACCCAGCAGGCCGCTGACAACGTCGAGATGATGACGGGGATTCCGACTGATGCCGAGGTGACCCAGATCAGCTTCGCGCCAATCGAGGACGTGCCGAAACAGATCGGAACAGACACCTACGTCGGCACGGTCGTCGAGTTCACCGGTATCCCCAGTGGCTACCTCATGGTCCTGTTCGACGAGGTGTCCGCGGTGAACGTCGCCGAGGCGATGATGCCAGTGGAAATGGACAGCGACGAGCTGACCCCACAGCACGAGGCGGCGATTGAGGAGCTGGGTAACATCATGACCAGCGGGTTCGTCGACGGGTGGGCGAACGTACTCCAGACATCGGTTGACCACACGCCGCCCAGACTCGTCCACGATATGGGCCGCTCCATCGTCGACCCGCTGGCGGCACAGGTTGGCCAGCACCAGGAGCACGCCTTCATCATCGACTCGAAGATGCAGACAGACGAGATAGAGTTCAGCGCCGAGATCCACGCGCTGCCCAACGAGCAGGAACTGCGGGCAGCGCTAGACGATCTGGATGTCGAGCGCGCAGACAAAACCGAGGCCAGCGTGGAACAGATGTTCGAATAATGAAAGTATACGATGGCAGCCAGACGGAAGACGCCCAAGAGACCGAGCCAGAGCGGCTAAAGGTCGGTATCGCCGAGTACGAGGTGACGACCGGCGCGGCAGTGCTGACGACCAGCGGGCTGGGCTCCTGTATCGGTATCGCGCTGTACGATACATCGACAGGCGCCGCTGGACTGGTTCATATCATGCTCCCGACCGCGGACGACGTGGAGGGAGGCAACCGGGCGAAATTCGCCGACACCGGCGTCACTGAACTGGTCGAGGCTCTGGAAGCAGTCGGTGCGTCGCCCTCGACCATGCAGGCCAAGATCGCCGGCGGCAGCGATATGCTGGACTTCTCGGAGGACGGCTCTTCGATCGGGTCGCGCAACCTCACCAAAGTCCGGGAGACGCTGGACGAGTTCGACATTCCCATCGCGGGCGAGGATGTCGGTGGGGACCACGGCCGCTCACTCCAACTGGAGGCCGACTCCGGGGACCTCGTGGTCAAGAGCGCGAACACCGACTCAGTCGTTCTCTAATTTCGGTTACTGAATCTAGACCCGCACTGTCTCACCGGCTGTCACGTCAGACGGCCGGCAGTCAGCCGTCCGCTTCGAGCGCGGTTCTCAGCAGTTCTGCCGTTATATCTCCAGTCGAATCGGTGGTTCGTGACCGATTAGAAGGACGAAACGGTTTGATTTTACGGTCTGAGGTGTTCAAATAACGGTTTAGTTATCAGCCATGATAAACTAGACGGAATATTCAAGAGTGTTTGCAGGAATGTCTACAGACGATGAGTAGTTTCGTTCCCGTGCCGACGCTACAGGCACTGGCCCCGGACGTGGCGGCGCTGGTTCCAGCGTTCGTCGTGTTGCTGTCCGGGGGCCTGGTCGGGATGAGCATCAAAAACATGTTCGACTCGATCATGTCGGACGACGGGAGCGACGAGGACGACGACAGCGGTGACGATATGGGTGGCGGGCTGATGGGAGACGACGGTGGCGGTGACGACGGCGGAGGCGATGATCTCGGCGGTCTTGGCGGCCTCGATGACGATGACGACGACATGGGTGGTTTTGGCGACGACGAGTTCGGCGATATGGAGGACGCAACCGGTCCCGACACCGACGAGCTGGAACACCGGCTCGATGAACTGGAAAACGAGGTTGGGAACCTCTCCTCGACGGTTAACACAGTCCGCACGGAGAACGAATCCATCTCCGAATCCGTCGACGAAGTCGAAGAGAACGTCCGGAAGCTGCTGGACATCTATGAGATGGTCACGCGAGGGGTCAACCCCTTTGCTGACGATGTCGACGCCGGTATGGGCGGTGGTGGTGGTGGCGGCATGGGCGATGGCTCGTTCGGCATCTTCGACGACGACGGCGGTGACGACGAGGATGAGGACATTGACGATGATGTCGCGAGCGCCGATGCTGAAGGATTCTTCGACGAGGACCTCGTCGAAGACGACGGGTCGTCGATGAACGACGGGATGTCCACGGACGACGGGATGTCCACGGACGACGGCGACGACATGTTTGATGACGACCTCGACGATGACTTCGATGACGGCGGTGACTTCGATGACGGCGGTGACTTCGATGACGGCGGCGACTTCGATGACGGCGGCGACTTCGATGACGGCGGCGACTTCGATGACGGCGGCGACTTCGGGGAGGCAGACGACATGAGTATGGACGAAGAGCTCGATATGGACGACGAGAACAGCGATGACGGAGACTCCGAGGGCGGCAAGTCGTTCGCGGAGCTCAAAGACGAGTACGAGGCCGGCGACGCCGAGTGGGCCGAGGGCGAGGAAGGCAGCGAAGCAATGCCCGAAGACGACGGTGAGGATCTGCTGGATGGCGACGGGATCGAAGACGACGAGATGCTCGGCGACGACGAGTTCGACACCGACGACGGTGGTATAGAAGACGACGATCTGTTTGACGAGGTCATCGAAGACGAAAGCGAGGAATCGGCCGACGCTGGTGGGATGGAGGCCGCTGAGGTTGAGCCAGAGCCAGAGCCCGAACCGGAGCCGGAACCGGAGCCCGAACCTGTGGCCGAGCCGGAACCGGAACCGGAGCCAGAGCCCGAACCTGTGGCTGAGCCGGAACCGGAGCCAGAGCCCGAACCTGTGGCTGAGCCGGAGCCAGAACCGGAGCCTGAACGCACAGCCGAATCGGAACAGACGACTGAAGACACGTCCGCCGCTGACAGCGACGACGGCAAGCCCTATCTGGCGACGATGCCGGAGGGTTTCGCAGCGGATCTGATCGTGATCGAGTGGCTGGAGTTCCTGGTTAGCGAGTCCGGCTATCGAGAGGCGTCCCGCGCGATTGATTACTACGAGACCATCGGCTGGATCGACGACACCGTGGCCGACGACCTCGCGGACTACCTGCGAGGGTTCGACGACATCGCGGATGCCGGCGACAGTCTCACCATCGACCACCACACCGAGAGCCTCCGATACATCTCGCAACTCGACGAGGACAGCGGGGCCGAAGCCGTCGCGCTCTCGAAGATCGTGGGAGGTGGCTCGAATGGGATTCAGCGTTAGCGGCTCGGCCGCCCTCATCTTCGTGGCCGTCTTCATCGGCTTCGGGATGTTCTACTCGGCGGCAGCGAACAGCACAGAGATGGTACAAGACGCCCGAGAGGACCGCTCGGACCGGCAGCTCGAACGAACCAACACCGGAATAGAGATCACTACCGTGAACTACGACACCAGTTCGACCTACCTCAACGTCACCGTCGAGAACACCGGCACTACGGAGCTGTCAGTCAGTGATGTCGACGTACTCGCCGAAAACGACTACCAGACCGGCTACCGGACCGCGGTCCAGGGCAATACCACAACGGACCTCTGGCTCCCCCGGGAGACGATGGCTATTAACATGACGGTGTCGCCAGAACCCAGCGGTGTGACAATCGTCTCGGGGACTGGCGTCGCCGCGACGGAGGTGGTGTGACGTGGCGTCTGTCTCCGTCTCTCACCTCATCCTGTTTATTGCCTCGATGATGATCGCTGCCAGCGTCGCTGGCGTGTTCACCAGCAGTATCGGCCAGCTGAGCGGCGCTCTCTCGGAGCAAGGTCTGGACGTCAGCAGCGAGGTCCGGACCGACATTGAGGTTATCTCCGACAGCGGCGCCGACGGCATCTACGACAGCGGTACGATCACGCTCTACCTCAAAAATACCGGGACTGAACGGCTGGCCGCTGATCCAGGAGAGCTGGATATCTTCGTCGATGGCCAGTTCGTCACCGGCTATACGGTGACCCGCGCCGACGGCAGCGGTGCGTGGCAACCCGGCACCGTCGTCCGCGTGGAGATCACGCGGACGCTCAACGGGGGCGACCATCGGGTCCAAGTAACCGTCAACGGCGACGAGGAGGTGTTTGAGTTCCGAACATGAGTATCGCAAGCACAGATCTGTTCTCACTCGGACTGGACGATCACGACCGACTGAACAAGGAACTCGGTGGCGGTATCCCGCCGGGCAGTATCATCCTCGTTGAGGGTGACTACGGGGCCGGCAAGTCCGCCATGAGCCAGCGGTTCACCTACGGGCTCTGTCAAGAGGGCCACGACGTGACCTACCTCTCAACGGAGCTCACCGTTGGGAGTTTCCTCGACCAGATGACCTCGATGTCGTATGACATGGTCGACCATCTCTTAGACGAGAACGTGCTCTTCTTGCACGCCGACATCGGGGACTCAAACACGTTCTCGGGCGACGACGAGCAGAGCGAACGCAAGGAACTGCTCCGCCGGCTGATGGAAGCGGAGGTGATGTGGAACGCGGACCTCGTGGTCATCGACACGTTCGACGCCATCCTGCGCAACGATCCCAAGTTCGAGGCGCTGGTCCGCCAGAACGACGAGCGCCAGGCCGCTCTTGAGATCATCTCCTTTTTCCGGGATATCATCTCTGAGGGTCGATGTATCATGCTCACCGTCGACCCGTCGACGCTGGCAGAGGAGGCGATCGGCCCGTTCCGCGCCATCGCCGACGTCTTCATCGAACTGGAGATGGTCGAGGTGGGCAACGACACCCGCCGCCAGATTAACGTCCTTCGATTTGCCGGGATGGGCGAGCAGGTGGGTGACACCGTCGGCTTCTCGGTCCGTTCGGGCACTGGAATCGTCATCGAATCACGGAGCGTCGCTTAAGGAGAACCCTAATTATGACTGACCATGGACGCGCGAAACCGTCCGATGAACTACGACAGATCGCCGCCAGACGGCCCCATCTCCGGGATCACCTCAAGAAATTTAAACAGATCACCGGTGAGTTCCCGAAGTTCATCGAGGAGGCAGACGGGGACTATGAGTCCGATCGACCGAACGTTCTCTACCCGGTCGGTGGCCCCATCTTCTGTCACGTGTACGGTGACATCGGCCAGGATACGAAGTACTACGCGATTGAACCGGAGCTAGACGAAGAGGAGGGTGTCGTCTTCGATAAGGTCCGGAACCGACTCCTGCAAAAGAGCGTCAACAAACCGGCGCCCGAAAGCGAGTCCGAGTACGACGACCGCATCGAAGAACTCCTCCAAGAGACGACAAAGATCCGCAACGAGGACAGCGACAGCGGCGTCCTCACGCGACTCTCGAACATGACCGATGTCGGCAGCGTTGAGGTCACCGAGTCCACCTACGAGAACATCCTCTATCGGCTGAACCGGGACATCGTCGGACTCGGCCCGCTTGAGCCGATCATGCGTGACCCGGCTAACGAGGATATCCACGTCATCGGGCGTAGCGAGTGTCACGTCGACCACGGCGTCTACGGGATGCTTGAGACGACCGTCGAATGGGAAGACGAGGAGTCGTTCGATCAGTGGCTTCGCAACATGGGCGAACGGATGGGTGACCCCGTCTCCGACTCCGACCCCATCGTTGACTCGACACTGCCGGACGGCTCACGTCTCAACCTCATCTACTCCGACGACGTGAGTCTCAAGGGCCCCTCGCTCACCATCCGTCAGGGTGATGATATCCCGCTTTCGATCTTCCAGATTACCAAGTGGCAGACGCTCTCGCCACAGCTCGTGGCGTATCTCTGGCTCTGTCTGGAGAACGAACAGACGGTGTTCGTCGTTGGAGAGACCGCATCCGGGAAGACGACGACGCTGAACGCCATCTTGTCGTTCGTGCCCGACGACGCCAAGATATACACCGCGGAGGACACCGCCGAAGTCCTGCCGCCACACAACACCTGGCAGCAACTGCTCACGCGTGAGGGCGAAGACGAGGGGACCAGCATCGATATGTTCGATCTCGTCGCTGCCGCGCTACGGTCGCGTCCCGACTACATCATCCTCGGTGAGGTTCGTGGGGCCGAGGGTCGGATGGCGTTCCAGGCAGCCCAGACTGGCCACCCGGTCATGCTGACGTTCCACGCGAGCGATATCGTCTCGATGATTCAGCGGTTCACCAGCGAACCGATCAACGTCCCCGAGACGTTCATGGACGTCGCCGATGTCGCGCTGTTCCAAAACCGAGTCAAACAGGGCGACCAAGTTCTCCGTCGCGTGACCAGCGTGCAGGAGATCGAGGGGTACTCGAAGGAGATGGACGGCGTTGTCACCCGGCAGGCGTTCAGCTGGGACCCGGTCGAAGACGAGATCAACTTCCAGGCGATGAACAACTCCTACGTGCTCGAAGAGCAGATCGCCACTCTGCTGGGCTATGAGGACACGCGTGACATCTACGATGACCTGCAGTTCCGTGCGAATCTGGTCGAGCGCGCGATGCAAGAGGGGATTCTGGGGTACCACGAGGTTAACGACTTCATCTCAGACTACCAGCGCGACGGCCTCGAAGGAATCCCGTTCAACATCCAGCGGCCCGAGTAACCATGGCCCAGAGTGAAGCCGAGGGCGGCCTTGAGCTAACCCTCACCGAGACCTTTGAGGGGCTCATTGAGTCGTACCGCCAGATGACGATGCCGCTGGAGCGGTATCTCTTTTTCATCCTGATTCCAGCTATTGCCTTCTTCGTCCTGTCGACGATCGCGGCGCTCCTACTGGACCTGTCGTTGATGATACGAGCGCCCATCCCGCTGCTTGGCTTTCTGGCGATGGTCTCGGCGCTGTTCTACCCCAAGATACTGCTCTCCCAGCGCAAGCGTGAACTCAACAACCGCTTTCACCTCATGATCACCCACATGACGGTGCTTGCGACGACAAAAATCGACCGAATGGAGGTGTTCCGGACGCTCGCAAAGGAAGACGAGTACGGCGAACTCGCCATGGAGATGCACCGCATCGTCCAGCTAGTCGACACATGGAACCAGAGTCTGGACGACGCCTGTCGCCGCCGTGCCAAGGAGGTGCCCAGCGACGCTTTCTCCGACTTCCTCGACCGGCTCGCCTACACGTTGGGGGCCGGCCAGTCGTTAGAGGACTACCTGCTATCCGAACAGGAGCAGATCATCCAGCATTACACGACCGTCTACCGCTCCGCGCTCGACAGCCTAGAAGTCATGAAGGACCTCTACCTGTCGATGATCCTCTCGATGACGTTCGCGCTGGTGTTCGCTGTCGTCCTGCCAGTGCTGACCGGGACGAACCCGACGATGACCGTCGGTGCCGTCATCGTGATGTACATTTTCGTCCAGACCGGGTTCTACTTGGCTATCCGGTCGATGGCACCCTACGACCCGGTGTGGTTCCACCCAGAGGAGTACCCCTCGCCCGTCGAGGAGCGTCTGGACAGATCGGTTTACGCTGGCGTCGGTCTCTCAGGCGTTCTCCTCCTTATTACGCTGGGCGGGATGTTCGGCGTCTCGCCGATATCGCTGTCAGATATCTTCTTTTTCCTTGATTCGGTCCCGCTCCCGTTCTACGCCGTCGTCCCCATCACTCCGATGATCATCCCAGGCATCGTCTTCCGCCAGGAGGAACAGAAAATCAAGGGTCGAGACGACGAATTCCCCAGCTTCATCCGCGCACTGGGCGCGACAGAAGGCGCTAAACAGTCCACCACCGGGCAGGTGCTTCGAACCCTCCGAAAGAAGGACTTTGGCTCGCTGAGCCCGAACATCGACGACCTGTACAAACGGCTCAACATGCGGATCGAGCCGAGCTCCGCGTGGCGCTTTTTCACCGCCGACTGTCGGTCCTACCTCATCCAGACGTTCTCCGAGATGTACCTCATTGGCCGCGAGATGGGTGGGTCACCAAAACAACTCGGTGAACTCATCGCCGCTAACATGAACCAGGTCATGCAGCTGCGACAGAAGCGCAAGCAGGCGACGACGACGATGGTCGGCCTGCTGTACGGGATCACTGCCGCCTCGACCTTCGCGTTCTTCATCGGTCTCCAGGTCGTCAACATCCTCGCCGGGATGTCGCTTGATCTCAACGCCGGGAGCCGACTGGACGTTAACTCACTCATCAACACCAGCGTCTACAATATCCCGCTCATCGAGTTCCTGCTTGTGGTCATCATCATGTTCTCGGCGATGCTGTCGGCGCTGATGATCCGGACCATCGACGGCGGCCACAAGGGCAACACCTACATGCATTTTGTCCTGCTGGCCTGGATTGGGGGTATCACCGGTAGCTTCACCAAGTGGCTGGTGACGCAGTTCCTGCAGATCTGAATTTTTGCTTCCGGCGCGTGACAGCACCGAGAAGCGCCTCGAAAATCGCGGTTAGAGTACCCGCTTAGTCGTCCGCAGGCGCAGCGCCGCCCTCCTCGTGCTGGGCCTTGGTGTGGGAGAGTTTCCCGCCGGCGGCGAGAATCTCGCGTTCGCGCTCGGAGGCGTCCAGCCCGCCCGTGGCTTCCCACTCGCCGTTGACGGAGATAGTGAACTCCTCTTTGCCGGACTCGACGGCTTCGGCGACATCGTCGACAATCTGGACCTCGTCGCCCTGCTCGATTTTCTCGTACGTCTCTTCGTCGATTTCCAGCGGGACGATACCGAAGTTGAACAGGTTCGCCTTGTGGATGCGGGCGAAGCTCTGTGCACAGACGACCTCGATGCCCAGATACATCGGACACAGCGCCGCGTGCTCGCGCGAGGAGCCCTGGCCGTAGTTCTCCCCGGCGACCAGCACCCCGCCGTCGGCGTCCAGCGCGCGCTGGGCGAACGTGTCATCGATTCGCGACAGCGTGAACTCCGAGAGCTTCGGGATGTTCGACCGGTACATCAGGATGTCCTGCGTGGCCGGCATGATGTGGTCGGTGGTGATGTTGTCCGTCATCTTCAGAAGGGCTTCACCGCCGGCATCGGTCCCGAGGGGGTCTTTCAGCGGCACGTCGGCGATGTTGGGGCCCTTGATGAGTTCGTCGTCGACGGATTCGTCGGGGGCGATAAGGTCCGATTCGGAGTTGCCGGTGTACGTGTCGGGCATCTCCAGTCCTGGGGGCTCCAGGTCGCCGAGTTCCTCGGCCAGGTCGCGCGGGTCGACGATCTCGCCCTTGATGGCCGCCGCGGTGGCGACCTCCGGCGAGCAGAGATAGACGTTGTCGTCTTCGATCCCGGAGCGACCTTCGAAGTTGCGGTTGAACGTCCGCAACGAGACTGAATCCGAGGCCGGGACGTGGCCAATACCGATACAGGCACCACACGTCGCCTCGGAGAAGTTGACACCGGCGGCCATCATCTCTGCGGTCCAGCCCTCGCGGGCCAGCATCTCGGAGGCCTGCTTGGAACCGGGGGCGACGATCATCTCGGTCGTCTTGTCGATGTTACGCCCTTCGAGCATCTTCGCACCGGGGAGGATGTCCGCGTAGGAGCCGTTTGTACAGGATCCGATCATGACCTGCTCAACGTCGGTTCCGGCCACTTCACTGATTGGAACGACGTTGTCGGGCATGGATGGCTCCGCGATGAGTGGCTCCAGTTCGGAGAGGTCGACGACAATCTCGTCAGCGTACTCCGCATCTTCGTCCGGACCAATATCGACGTAGACGTCCTCACGGCCGAGCCGTTCGAGGTAGTCTTTGGTGTTCTCGTCGGTCGGGAAGATAGAGGAAGTCGCACCGAGTTCGGTCCCCATGTTGGTGATAGTGGTCCGCTCGGGGACAGTCAGGGTCTCTACACCGGGGCCGGTGTATTCGAGCACCTTGCCGACGCCGCCTTTGACTGTCAGCCGACGGAGCAGCTCGAGGATGACATCCTTGGCGGTGGCCCAGCCAGGGAGCTCACCTTCGAGGCGGACGTTGACGACCTCGGGCATCTCGATGTAGTAGGCGCCACCGCCCATCGCGACGGCGACGTCAAGCCCGCCCGAGCCGATCGCGAGTTCGCCCAGCCCGCCGGGCGTGGGTGTGTGGGAGTCCGAGCCCAGCATCGTCTTGCCGGGTGCGGCGAAGTTCTCCTTGTGGACGTTGTGGCAGATACCGTTGCCCGGTCGCGAGAAGTGCGCCCCAAATGTGCCAGCCGCCGAGCGGAGGAATCGGTGGTCGTCCGTATTCTTGAAGTCGAACTGGTAGGTCTGGTGGTCACAGTACTGTGCGGCCAGCTCCGTCTGGACTTCTTCGAGGCCGAGCGCTTCGAACTGCAGCCAGACGAGCGTCCCCGTCGTGTCCTGTGTCAGCACCTGATCGATCTCGATACCGATCTCTTCACCGGGGGTGAGCTCCCCTTCAACGAGATGGTCGTCGAGAATTTTTTCCGTGAGCGTCTGTCCCATAACGTCCTACAATCGACGGTGCGAGGGTATAAATCCCGCGTATCCCGTCCTATTTTTCATGATCCGACAGCCCGTGAGCGTGGTTTTTCAGGGTTCGAGAGCCTGTCCGAAAAAAGTCTATTTTGCCGGAAAATCTGTTTAATAAAGTCTATAACGGCTTCTAAGGTCGTGAAAACGGCGCGAAAATTGTTTTTCGGACAGGCTCAACATGGATTCTTTATTCAGAGGGTGCCACAGAAAACTTGACATGGTAGAGCCTGTCCGAAAAACATCGCCCGATGGCGTGAAATCTTGAGAGTCAATAATCCATCATATCGATAATTATTACTAGCTTAAACCCGTGTATGTAGACAAGATTAGCAGATGAGCTATAATTTTATTGAATATAATCAAGATCAGCAGCATCTCCTTCCAAAGGACCTCTCGGAGTGGGTTGAAGAAGACAGCCTGGAGAGATTCGTTTCTGACACGATTGATTTTCTC
>JAQCNK010000016.1 GCA_028275075.1 Haloarcula sp.
CCCATCAGTGAGCGTCAACATCGAGACAGAGGTCGTTGACCGGGGCAGCGACGAGTATCTTGACGCAGCGTGGCAGCTAAAGGAGGATATTCGGCGCTCCGATGGTGTGCTCCGCCAGCGGCGCGGCTTCTTCCGCAGCGCGTATCGCCGTTCGACGGTCTACCTCTACACCGACCGCACGACCAACGCCATCATTGGCTTTGCCGCCGTGCGCCGTGACGGCTATATGCTCTTTCTCGCCGTCGGCCCGGACTACCGAGGCCACGGCTTCGGCAAGCGCCTCATCGCCCGCGTCAATGAAGACCACGGCTCGGTAACGTGCCACGCCCGCTCAACCAACGAGGAAGCCCTGTCTTTCTACCAGCACATCGGCTTCGAAATCTGCCGACGCATCGACAACTACTACGAGGATGGCGGCGACGCCTTCTATCTGAAACTATCCGACGACTCGATAACGGAGAAGCTCTCGAAGTTGTTGCGGGGGCAGTAACTGATCGTAGATATCAATACGTTGAACATCCGCCGGGAGCCCCGAGACGGGAACCCTTTTTAATCGCTCTCTCCAACCACTGTCCGATGGACGAGCGGACACGCGAGTACCTGCGCGGTCGCTTCGGTGACCACTACCGACGGTCATCGATAACACCGCCGCCGGCCGCGAACGAACGCGAGTGGGGCTTTATTCCGTGGACGGAGGGCCCCGGAGAGACGATGGTCCGCCACCGGTCACTGTTGGATCTGGGCGATATCGAGGACTTTCTGGCGCGCAAGAAGCCCCGTCACATCTACTTCTCGGCGGGGCGCTACGACAACCCCAGCGCGTCGACAATGAGCGACAAGGGATGGCGCAGCGCCGATCTAGTGTTCGACCTCGACGCCGACCACCTGCCCTCGGTCGTGCTTGGCGAGGACAGCTACGCGGAGATGCTCGCAAAGTGCAAGGACGCGCTCATGCGGCTGCTTGACTTTCTGGACGACGACTTCGGCTTCGAGGATACGACCGTCGTCTTCTCCGGCGGTCGTGGCTACCACGTGCACGTTCGCGACGAACGGATTCGGGGGCTAGAACGGGACGCCCGCCGTGATATCGTCGACTACGTACGGGGCATCGGGCTGGAGTTCGACGAGCTAATTGAGACCGAGACGGTTGCCGGGACAGCGGGGCGATCCAGTCCCGCCGAAAAGCGGTCACTGCCCACGGACGGGGGGTGGGGAGCCCGCGCACACCGGCATATCCTCGCACAGTTTGACGAGTGGCTCGCAATGGACGAGGCCGACGCAATCGATGCACTCCAGCGCTATGACCGCATCGGTGAGGGGAAAGCGACTGCCGCGCTCAACGCCGCCCGAAGTAACTACGAGGCACTCAAAGCGGGCAACATCGATGTCCACTCGGCAGTGTACCAGATAGCACAGGTACTTGCTCAAGAAGTCGTCGCCGCGGACAACGCGCCGATAGACGAGCCAGTGACGACCGATACAAACCGACTCATACGGCTCCCGGGGAGTCTCCACGGCGGGAGCGGACTGGCGGTTCAGCGTCTGGAACGCGACGAGCTTGCAGACTTCGACCCGCTAACTGACGCCATCCCGGAGACATTTATCGGCCACGAGATCGCTGTGGATGTTACCGACGGCGGACTCGTAGAGCTCCACACCGAGGAACACGCCGGGGATAGTTTTACAGTGGAGGCGGGTAATCAGACAGTACCAGAGCACGTGGGCATGTTCCTCATGGCCCGTGGGCGTGCACGGAAGACACAGGAATGAAACTCGACGAACTCCAATCGGTTCAGTCCCGCGAGCGCCAAACTGACCAGCTCCAGCAGTTGCGCGCTACCTTTTATGAGGAAGCCGGAAAGTTCGTCGCGCAGCTCCGTGAGGAGCGTGATCGTGCCGCCGAGCGAGCCGACGACCCCTTCGACGCCCCGGAAGTCAACCGCCTCACAGACGATATCAAGACGGCCGAACAGACCGTGGAGGCAATCTACGAACGCCGTGTTGGAAAGATTGTCAAGATGGCCTCGCTGGCGGCCGCTGACATGCCAACAGAAGACGGCGGGCTGACACAGGAAGAACGGGCCCTCTTCGAGACCATGGTCGAAGCCATAGAAGGGAACCGAGAACACGTTCTTGATGTCATCGCTGGTGAGGGCCCGACGGGCGCAGTCGGCGATTCCGGAGCCGATACTACGGCGTCGGCAACCCCGGACAGTACAACGGAACCCGAAGACAGTGCGTCGACACGACAGGAGGTTGCAGACCGCTCGAACACGGCCGACACCGAACCGACCGTCGACGCTGC
>JAQCNK010000032.1 GCA_028275075.1 Haloarcula sp.
CGCGACGGACGGTCGCCTGCTCGGGCGAGAGATCCATCAGCGCTTCCAGGGAATCCCGCGCCCGATCCATCGAGTACCGCTCCAGCAGTTCGGCGATGCTGAACAGCACAGCGAGGGTCGCGGCCTCGAAGTACAGTGCCTCATTGAAAACCAGACTGGCTGTCAGTGCCCCGAGGATAGCGAGCGACATCAACAGGTCGATATCGAGGTTCCGGTTGCGCGCTGAGTAGTAGCCACCACGCAGGATTGCCTGGCCGCCGATAGCGACGGCGACGAGGAACAACAGGTCCGCGGTACCAAACACGGTCCCGACCCGTGCGTTCGCCCCTGGCACCAGAAACTCGATGACGAGCCCCAGTATCAGCACTGTCCCGCTGACCCAGGTTTTGCGCGCCCGCGGACTACGCCAGAGACTCTCGTCGGCCGCTGGGTCCCCCGCGGTCTCTTCGACTTCGTACCCCGCGTCTTCAATTGCGGTGATGAGGTCCGCCTCGGTCGGGCCCGAACTGGTCCGGGTGAGGACCACAGTCCCAGTGGTCGGTTGTGTCTCGTAGGTCGCCAGCCCGTCGATGCTACTCAGTGCCGATTCAACCTTGCCGGCACAGGCGGCACAGTCCATATCGGGAACTGAGAGCCGAAGCGTCTCGACGCTGGATTGGTCCACTGAGGTCATTACGCTGACCTAGCTGATTCAGATTTATTAAATCACCTGTTATTAAGCCGGCTATCAATAGCGTTTATTAATAAAGTACTCCGAACAGATTATTAAATTAGTGTCACTCGTTGCTTGCGCCTGATACGGCCGGTTGTAACGGTGCCTTGCTGGTTCGGGTCTGTCAGATCCCGGTACTGGCTTCCAACCGACCGTATGAGAACATCAAAGCGGGGAAATACTACCGTCCCTGATGGTGAGTATGCGACGGCGTCGGTTGTTGCAATCGGCCAGTGTCTGTGTCACCAGTCTCGTTGCCGGTTGTGTCGAGTCGACTGGGGAGGCGGCCGGATCCTTCGAAGTGTCCAGTTCCGCCCTCGACAGCGCAAGCCCGCTCCCGACTCGGTTCACTTGTTACGGTGTCGGCGAGTCGACCCCGTTCACGATCCAGCGGGTTCCTGAGCCGACGGCGGCGCTTGCCGTCACCGCGGAGTACGACAGTGGCGGTATCACGGACCCGGTATTCTGGACGCTCTGGAACGTCCCGCCGGATATCGACAGGATACCTGCGGGCCTTCCACGGACCGCAACGGTCGACCCACTCGACGGCGCCGGGCAGGGCCGCCCCGAAGGCGGCGAGCCAGGATATCAACCGCCGTGTCCACAACCTGGGCAGCGCTACACGACTCGGTTCCAGGTGTACGCGCTCGGGGAGCGGCTCGACGTGGCGGACGGAACCGACCACGACACGGCCATCGAGGCCATCGGGGACGCGGTGCTTGCGAGTCGCCGTTTCACGCTCGAATACGAACGGACGCCGACACGTTGATGGGTATTACTTCTCGTCGAGCCACCATCGGAGCGTCAGCGCGACGGAGTCATCGAGACCGAACACGCTGCTCTCGCGGTCGACAGTCGCTGACTGGGGCACCGTGAGTGTGACTGTTCGCTCATCGACGGTGACTGTCATCTCCGTGGCGTCCTCGAACGCCGCAGTGAGGGCCTCCAGATCCGAGAGAACGACCGCTCGGCTACCGCTTGTGGCGTTCGGCGCGGCCTCCTGTTCGATACCACCGATGACGGGGGCGATATCGATATCTTCTGACCGGTTCGAGAGGACTGCGTTCACCACTGCTCCGATCAAGACGACCAGCCCAATGATGTAGAGCCAGGTGAGCAACAACAGGATGCTGGCGACGAGGTTCCCACCTGCAGTCGTTCCGGCGTTGAACTCGGTAAACAACACTTGCGCAACCGTGAGACCGACGGCGGCGAACCCGGCCCCCGGAACCACCTCAAGGGGCGTCACGTCCGTGTCGGGGAAGATGTAGTACATCGGATAGAACACGACGAACAGCCCGACTGTCGTCACCACCGCTCCGACTGTGGCACCCAACGGTCCCGTAACCGACAGCGAAACCACGTCGTCGATAATACTCCCACCCACCAGCGCCACTGCGACGGTCAGTAGTATCACCAGCCCGTCGACTAACTGATCGGCAAAGCTGTTGTGCTCGCCGGTCTCATAGATATCAGAGAAAGCAGTGTCGAGGCCGCGGAAGATACGCAACGCTCCCCAGATCAAGAAGACGAGACCGAGGACGGAGACGGACGCGTCGGCATCTGATAGCCCCTGTTGGATAAGTGCGCTCGCCTGTTCTGTCAGCACTGATTCGATGATACCGATAACGGAGTCGCGAACGGCGACGTTCTCGGCTCGCTGGAGGACAGTCAGTATCAGGAGCACCAGCGGCAGGATCGAGAGGAACGCGTGGTAGGCAATCGACCCGGCCATGAACGTTATTTTCTCGACCCTGGCCTCGTGAACTATAGCCCGAACCACCTCCTCGACTCGACTCACTCTATCGTGCATACCCGGGGTTACAGGGGGTGTCGCAAATACCCAGCGCTCGCACACAGCCAAGTGGGCTTATACCCCTCCAGCACGTATCGAGGGTATGAGCGAACAGGCCGATAGCGTGCCCGAAACTGACGACGAATGGCGCGAGCAACTCACCGACGAGGAGTACCGTATCCTCCGCGAAGCCGGGACTGAACCCCGTTTTAGCAGCGACCTCATGGAGATCAAAGAAGACGGCGTGTTCACCTGTGCTGGCTGTGGGACGGCGCTGTTCGACAGCGAGGAAAAGTTCGATTCGGGGACCGGTTGGCCGAGCTTCTGGGATATCTACGACGAGGGAACCGTCGAGACGCGAGTCGACAACTCCAACGGTATGCGCCGGACCGAAGTGGTCTGTGCAAACTGTGATGGACACCTCGGCCACGTCTTCGACGACGGCCCCGAACCGACGGGCAAGCGCTACTGTATCAACGGCGCTGCACTGGAGTTCGAGTCCGGAGAGTAATCAGGCGTATACGGGTCGACACTGATAGATATTCGCCGGGGTCTGGCGGAGGCGAACTCTATCAATCGTTCTGTCGATCCGTAAAAACGAATCCTGGCCTGAAAATGAGTTCGCTACTCGTAGAGCCAGGCGTCGTCTATCTTGTCCCACGCAACGATCTCCGCTTCGTCGAAGAAGAGCCCAATCTCACGCTCGTTGGCGCCCTCGTCTTCGTGGTCGGAGCCGTGGATGACGTTCCGGCCGAGGTCCAGCCCGTAGTCGCCGCGAATCGTCCCGGGGGCGGCCTCCGCGGGATCCGTTGCACCCATCATCCGGCGGACTTGCCGAGTGGCGTCTTGGCCTTCCAGCACCATCGGCAAGACCGGCCCGGAGGTGATAAACTCCACGAGCGAGTCATAGAACGGCTTTCCCTCGTGTTCAGCGTAGTGTTGCTCGGCGAGTTCGCGATCCATCTGCATGAACTTCGCGGCGACTATCTTCAGGCCGCGATTCTCGAATCGCTCGACTATCTCGCTGATGAGGCCGCGCTGGACACCGTCGGGTTTGACCATTACGAAGGTTCGCTCTGTTTCTGACATCTGTCAATAAAATTGAACGAGGCTGCTTTATGCCTCAGCCTCTTCAGCTTCGTCCGCCTCGTCAGCATCGTCTGCCTCGGCTTCGTCAGCGTCTTCTGCCTCGTCAGCATCGGCTTCGTCTGCCTCAGCTTCGTCTGCCTTGTCAGCGTCGGCTTCGTCTGCCTCAGCTCCGTCTGCCTCGTCAGCCTCTTCTGCCTCTTCTGCCTCGGCTTCGGCGGCCGCTTCGGCCGCCTGGTCCTCTGCTGCCGTTGTCTCGCGGCCGGCGTCGGTCCATCCGAGATTCCGGGCCTCACGGCCGAGATCAGCGTTGTTCTCGCACTTCGAAGAACAGAAGTGCGTGATCGACCCGTCGTTGTGGACGAGCATCGTGCCCGTTCCGGGCTCGATGTCCGCCCCGCAGTAATCACATTCTCGAGTTCGGGGCATCGTCACTGTCCTCCGATGGAGTCGGCTTCACGGGCCGTCTCGCGGAGTTGCAGGATATCGCCCTCGCGGACGGGACCGAGAACGTTCCGGGTGATGATCCGGCCCTGGTTCTCGCCCTCGCGGATGCGACACTTGACCTGCATGGCCTCGCCGTGCATCCCCGTCTTGCCGACGATCTCGATGACCTCGGCCGACGTGGCGCCGCTACTTTCGGATTCCTCAGCACTCATCTTTGGTCACCTCAGCGGAGCTCCTCGACCTTGTCGGCGATATCCTCGACGTCGGCCTCTGCTTCGCCAGCGCCAGTGATGGCTGCGGCGGCAGAGCCGACTTCGAGACCTGCGGCGTGGCCCAGGTCGTCCTGCTGCTCGACGAAAATGAAGGGCGCGCCCTTCTCGTCGGCCAGCTCGGGGATATGCATGACAATCTCTTCGGGCTGGACGTCCTCGGCCACGAACACGAGTTCCGCTGAGCCGCGCTCGATAGCTTTGGTCGTCTCGTTGGTTCCTTTCTTCACTGTGCCCGTGTCTCGTGCGACTTCCAGCGCTTCGAGGGCGTCGTCCTCGAGGTCCGCCGGAACGTCGAAATCTACGTATACTGGCATGTGTTGGTCACCTCCTGCACACGGGCTCAGGCTCCCCCGCCGTTCGCGGGAAATCCCACGGCGCGCCTCGCTGGCGTGCTAATCCTGAGATGGCTGGGAGCATCATCAACCCGGTGCAGGCTGTATTCGCCACTGCGCCACGGGCCCTAAAAGCGCTTTCGAAGCCGTAACTGCGTGTCAGCGCGCCACACGGCCCAGCCGCTACTGTAGAGCGAAACAGTCCCACACTATTTAGGAACCTGGCTCACCACACACTGCCATGGACGAACACACCGGTCCAGACGGCCGGACCCTGTATGTCGACCGCGAGGACGGAGACACCGGGACGAAAGGCCCCTTTTATGTCGCCTATCTCGACACTGACCGAGAGCGACGCTGGGGATACTTCTGTGGCAACTGCGAGGTGTTCAACAATGCGATGGACTCGATGGGGCGTATCCGCTGTAACGATTGTAGCAACCTCCGGAAGGCCGAAGAGTGGGACGCGGCCCACGAGTAGCGGCGAGATCTTGTCAAGAATGCATAAAGTGTGAACATTTATCACCCTCCCAGTGGTACACGTTCACAGATGGCAGCCGTTAGCACATCACTGAACGAGCAGGCTCGGTCGATTTTCGACGATATCGGGTACACCGTGTCGCGTACCGAGGACGGATTACGGGCGGCCCACAAGTGGCGCGAAGTCGGCGTCACAGTGCTTGATGATGACACACCGCTTCCGGAGTCTGGGGAGATGCACTGTTTCGTCACCAGCGCGTCCGAGGCACCCGACGTTGGCAATCGGCTCTCCCGGATGGACATCAACTACGATTGGGCAGTCATCGGCGTCCGCGAAGACGGTAGCTACGATGTTGTCAGAGCATAGCCAATCACATACCCACGTGGAAGTGATATAAACGCAACCGTACTGTTTGTTACAGCCAGCAGTATACGGGTCGACAGAACGATTGATAGAATTCGCCTTCGCCGGACCCCGGCGAATATCTATCAGGGCTTCTGTCGACCCGTATATCACCCGCTCACAGGAGCGACGGTGGCAGCGGAGTGCACGGCAGTTCGTGTGTCACAAGCCGTGACACGAGATATTTATACCAGTTGGACACCAAGTCAGTTGCATGTTTATCGGCCATGCGCTACTGGCGTTCGCTGTACTCGTGCGCGCGGCCGAGCAGTTCTCGGTTCCCCGTAGGCGAGCGTTACAGTACGGTGTCATCGCGGGGCTGTTCGCTGCAGTGCCGGATGTGGACGTGGTGTACGCCCCCGTTGGCCTGCTGTTGCAGTCTGTCGAGTCCGTGGGGCCAGCCGTGTTCTGGGAGACGGCGAACGTCATCCACCGCGGTCCAACCCACTCGCTGGTGATGGGCGGTGTGCTCGCAGTGGCCGTCTACTGCTGGGCCATCGGGACCCGACCGGCGCGAGCGATCTCGCTTTCGTTGGCCGCCCTGTTGGTCGTCGTCGGGTCGCTGGTCAGTGGGGCCGTTGGCGGCGCCGTAGTACTGGTGTTCGTCATCTCGGGGTTTGCCGTCGGGGCCCTCGCGAGCTATCGGAGTGTTTCCCCCCGACCCCTGGTTGCCCTCGCACTGGTCGGGTTCCTGTCGCATCCGTTTGGGGACCTGTTCACCGGCTCGCCGCCGCCCCTGCTGTACCCTTTCGACGTGGTGCTGGTCGCTGAGAGGGTGGCGCTGCATCCCGACCCGACCGGGCAGTTGCTCGCTGCGTTCGCAGTTGAACTCGCCGTTATCTGGCTGGCTATCTGGGCGTATGCTGGTAACGCTGACCGTCAGCTGACCGATGCAGTAAGCCCGCGGGCGTCACTGGGTGTCGGCTATGCCGCTGCTGCGCTCCTGTTGCCGGCACCGACGCTGGAGCAGTCTGCCCACTTCGTCTTCAGCGTGCTCGCCATCTCGGTCGTCGGCGCCCCAGTCAGACCCTTCAGCCGTGGTGTTGATCCCCTTCGGATCGTAGTAACTGGGCTGGCGGCAGTCACAGTCGCTGCCGTCGCGTACGCACTCGCCTACGGGGTATTGTGAGGGCGATAGGGTTTTGCACGCGCCGCATCTCGGAGATTTCATGAGCGGTACCGTAGCGGATCTGTTGGGTGACCAGCGCACCAACGCTATCATCGCCTGGCTGGTCGTGGGACTACTACTGGCAGCGGTGGTAGGGAGCGTCGTCGACGGGACGTTGCTGTGGGGCGTCTTTGTTGCTGCACTTGCCGTGATCGTGCTGTTGCCACCGTTGTCGTACCGTAACATCGATGCGATGCTTCCGTGGGAAATCATGCTGCTGGCGGCGCTACCGGTCGTCGGGCGGCTGTTCGCGACGGTTCCGGTCACTGGGAACCTCGCGACCTATCTCTCGGTCGCCGCCGTCGCGCTCATCGTCGCCGTTGAGCTACAACTGTTCACATCGGTGAAGATGACTGGACGCTTCGCTGTCGTTTTTGTCGGTGTGGCCACGATGGCGACCGCGGGTGTCTGGGCCGTGGTTCGCTGGAGCGTCGATCAGCTTCTGGGGACGGCGTTCATCCTCGACCCCACGCTTTCAGAACACGCTATCGAAGAAGCCCTGATGTGGGAGTTCGTGGCCTCGACGCTCGCCGGGGTCGGTGCTGGGGTGCTGTTCGCGCTGTATCTCGGCCACAAGGTCGGAACGAAGCGACTCCCGGAGGCGGTGTCGTAGTGAGAGTCCGCGACTACATCGGTATAAGCCAGCCCCGCCAGCGCCAGGTGACATACGTACTGGAGTTGCTCCTCGTCGGCATCTTTGCCATCGGTGTCATGACCGGCAGCACAGGTGTCATCGTCAACACTGGCGTTGGACTGCTCGTCACGCAGCTCCCTGCCCTGCTGGAACGTGACTACGGCATCGCCCTCGACCCGGCACTGACGCTGTGGATTACCACGGCAGTGTTCCTCCACGCCGTCGGCGTAATCGGACTCCCGTGGGCTGACGCCAATTTCTATAAGACTGTCTGGTGGTGGGACCACCTCACTCACGCCCTCTCCTCGTCTATCGTCGCCGCTATCGGCTACACAACCGTCCGGGCGCTCGACCGTCACTCAGCGGAGATCGACGTCCCGCCGAAGTTCATGTTCGTGTTCATCCTCATGTTCGTCTTAGCTTTCGGCGTCGCCTGGGAGGTCTTAGAGTTCAGTATCACGCTCGTCGCGGCGGCGACAGGTAACGCCACTATCCTGACCCAGTTCGGTCTGAGCGACACCATGCTGGACCTCGTCTTCGACACCATCGGTGCCATCGTAGTCGCTATCTGGGGGACCGCTCACCTCACTGGTATTGTGGGCCATGTCGAGCACTGGCTAGCCAA
>JAQCNK010000107.1 GCA_028275075.1 Haloarcula sp.
GCGAGCACGGGCTCGTCCTCGGCGAGCAGCTGTTCCCCAGCGAGACCGTGTTACTCGAGAACCGGGCCGAGATGGACACTGCCGCCGAGGCCGCCGCTCAGCTGTTCGGGCGGACTGCAACGACAGCCGCCGTCGACTGACCGGTCCGTCCCGCACCGCCGCCCCGAGCCCGTGTCACCTCTACAGAGTGTTCGGACCGCCCGAGTATACGACAGGTCGACCGGTCCGAGAGTCTCGTATCAGCGAGGAGAGACGAGTGTCGACGGTTCCCCGGGCTCTTCGGCGCTTGGCCGTTCCCTGCGCTCACACGAATTAACACCTACGTGAGAAATGAATTGGATAGAGCCGGCGTGTCACCGACGTATAAACCGCCATTATTATATATGATCAAGTACACTCGGTCATCGTGTCATGGTAGACAGCGACTATCACATTCAACGGCGTGACATCCTGAGGGGTGCAGGTGCGACCGGGCTCGCCGGTCTGACCGGAATGGCCGGCTGCTTGGGTGACAGTGGTGGCGGGGGCGGGAGTGAGTTCCCCGCTATTGGCAACTATCCGGTCGACGGTGACGCGGTGACACTAGGGTTCAATGTCCCCCAGTCGGGCGCATACGCCTCGGAGGGTCAGGACGAACTGAATGCGTACGAACTCGCCCAGCAACACCTCAACGACGGCGGTGGGTGGGTCGACATGTGGGACGACCTCTCTGCCGGCGGTATCCTCGACAAAACTGTCGAGTCCGTGACCGGTGACACCGCCACGGACCCGACGACAGCGGAGGAGTCCGCCAACCGGATGATCAACCAGGAGGATGCAATCATGGTGACCGGCGGGGTCTCCTCGTCGGTGGCAATCGCCGTCCAGAAGCTGTGCCAGCAGGAGAAGGTACAGTTCATGTCCTGTCTGACGCACTCGAACGCGACCCAGGGTGCGGACTGTGTCCGCTACGGTCAACGCGAGATGATGAACGCGTTCATGACCGCGAAGGCACTGGGGCCGGTACTTGAGGAGGAGTTCGGCTCGGACAACGACTTCTACATGCAGTTCGCGGACTACACCTGGGGTCAGTCCAACGAGGGGTCGCTCCGCGAGGAGATGACGAGCCGGGGCTGGAGCCACATGGAGAGCGTCGCCACGCCGCTGGGGGCGTCGGACTTCTCGACGTTCATGCAGGACGTGCCGCGGGACACGGATGTCCTGTTCCTGATCCACTTCGGGGCGGACGCGGCGAACTCTATTCCGGCGGCGTTCGACGCTGGCCTGAACGAGGACATGGAAATCGTCGTCCCGCTGTACGACAAGATCGCTGCCGAGTCTGCCTCCGAGGACATCGGCGGCGTGCTCGGGACCGTCGACTGGAACTGGCAGCGCGACGAGGAGTTCAGTAACGCCTTCACCGAGGCCTACGAGAGCGAATACAGCGCAAAGCCCAGTTACGCCGCCCGTCTGGCGTACTCCGCGACGATGCGCTACGCGGCAGCCTGCGAGCGTGCGAGCACGTTCTACCCGCCCGAGGTGATCCGTCAGCTCGAAGGGGTCGAGTACGCCAACACGGGGCTTGGAGACGCCCTCATGCGGGCCTGTGACCACCAGTCCATGCGGGACGTGTTCATCGTCCAGGGTCGCCCAACCTCCGAGCAATCGAACGGCCGGCTACTGGAGATCGTCGGCCGAACCGAAAGGGAAACTGCCGGCTACGCGTGTGACGCTGGCCCGGCGGAACGGTGTGACCTCGGACCATACGGCGACGAGTAGGGCCACTCCCGCTGACGGCCCTGTCGAGAGGTGTCAGCGCCGTTAACTACAGATTTAACAGCTACAATATCCACATGATAGTACGGCTCATGGTAGAGGTAGACAGAGTATGATACCAGGACAGAGCGTGGTCTTTGCACAGATCGATATCGGCGGGATCCTGTTCGCCGGGCTCCAGCGTGGCGCCATCTTCGCGTTGCTCGGTCTCGGGCTGACGATCATCCTCGGGACGATGGAGTTTCTGAACCTGGCCCACGGGGCGCTCTACGCGATTGGGGCGTACGTCGGGCTGTTCATCGCGTCGACGAGCGAACTCGGCGACGGGCTCATCGGGGGGTTCGTCTCGAACCCCGAGGCGTTCGGGCTGGGTGCGGATTTCATCGTCGCGTTGATCCTGACGCCGGTGATCCTGTTCGTGATAGGGGTGGTGATGGAGCGCTTCATCGCCCGACCGCTGTACAACCGGTCCGAGGTCGAGCAGCTCCTGATCACCTTCGGGCTTGCCCTCATCGTGCAGGAACTGTTGAAGGTGTCGGCTGGCTCTCAGCCATACCCGAAGTACGCACCAACGAGTCTCCTCGGCGTGGACGTCGACGGGTCGGTCACCCTGCCGGTCCTGGGGTCGGTGCTTCGGTGGCGCCTCGCTATCGTCCTGATAACCTTCCTCGTGATTGGGGCGACGTACTACGTCGTCGAGCGGACGGACTTCGGGCTGGT
>JAQCNK010000109.1 GCA_028275075.1 Haloarcula sp.
GTCGGCCAAGTGTATCTAGTACACGAGATAACCGAACAGAAGACCCGAGAGCGGGAACTAGAGCGGCGCAACAGGCAACTCGATCAGTTTGCCTCCGTCGTCTCTCACGACCTCCGAAACCCGTTAGCGGTCGCCAACGGAAGCCTCGAGCTGGCCGAACAGACCGGCGACGAAACGCACTTTTCTCGCATCCGCCGCGCCCACGACCGGATGGACACTCTCATCGATCAGGTCCTGATGCTCGTTCATGAGGACGGTGAGTTTAATACGGCGCCCTACCCGCTGGCCGACCTTGCAAACCAGGCTTGGGCCCACGTCGATACCGGGGACGCGACGCTGACGGTCGAGACGGACGATCTGTTGATCTGTAATGAAGACTTGCCCCTCCAGCTGTTCGAGAACGCCTTCCGCAACAGCGTTGAACACGCAGGTCAAGACTGTCATGACGACCACAGAGGAGGGAACCGGACTCGGCCTCGCTATCATTGAGAAGATAGTTCGGTCTCATGGGTGGTCGATCCGTGCAACGAGCGGTCCGGAGGGGGTCTCGGACTGCTTACTTCGGACGCTGAACTCAAAACCTCGACCGATGCCGAAGCTGGGCAGTGACGCGTCTGGTCGGCAGGTAACGCGATAAAAATGCGGTTCGGGAGTTACTCGAACTTACCGACAGCGGTGCTGTACCCTTCAGCGACTTCGTCCCAGTCGACGACCTCGAAGAAGGCGTCGATGAAGTCGCCGCGGGCCGGACCGTAGTCGTAGTAGTACGAGTGCTCCCAGACGTCGAGGGCCAGAATCGGGTGGGCTCCCCAGAGCGCGCCCTGGTCGTGCTTGTCGACCGGAACGTTGCGAAGTTGCTTCGCAACAGGGTCGTAGACCAGTAGCGCCCAACCGCCGGCAGCGGACGCGGCGGCCTCAAACTCGCCTTTCCAGCCTTCGTAGGAACCGAAGTCCTCTTCGATTCGATCTGCGAGTTCACCCGCTGGCTCGCCGCCGCCGTTGGGGTCCATGTTGTTCCAGAACAGCGTGTGGAGATAGTGACCACAGCCGTTGTGAGTGACGTTGCCCAAGGCGCCGGCGGAAGAACCGAACTCCCCCGACTCGCGGTTCTCGGCCAGTGTCTCCTCGGCCGACTCGAGCCCGTTTACGTACCCCTGATGGTGGGTATCGTGGTGCCAGGTGAGCACCTGCTCGGAGATGTGGGGCTCCAGGGCATCGTAGTCGTACGGGAGCGGTGGCAGTTCAGGTTCGGAATGTTCGGGCATATGAAATCGCCTCCAACACTATTCTCGGGCGGCTGACGTTTAAACGTTTAGAAGTCGTATGCTACCATTGAACACGCACTGCAGGTCAGCGAGCGGTCGTATGACTGCCGTCCTCGAACGGGACTGTCGGTTACGACAGATGCGGTCCGTATCAGCTGTCTCCCCTCGCTACCTCGAACATCTCGATAGCGTCCTCCCGCCGTTCGCTGTGGTCCACGATGGGGTCCGGATACTCCGGCGCGGCACTGCGTCGCTGGGTCAGCGACGCCTCATGCCAGTCGTGGATAATCTCGGCGCCGGCGTCCCGAAGCTCGGGAACGTAGCGCTTGATATACTCGGCGTCAGGGTCGTAGCGTTCGCCCTGGGTCATCGGGTTGAAGATACGAAAGTACGGTTGGGCGTCGGTCCCGGTGGAGGCGGCCCACTGCCAGCCGCCGTTGTCGTTAGCGGTGTCGTGGTCGACCAGTTTCTCACGGAACCAGTCGTACCCCTCACGCCAGTCGATGAGCAAATCCTTCGTGAGAAAGGAAGCGACGATCATTCGCACGCGGTTGTGTATAAACGCCTCCTCCCGGAGCTGTCGCATGCCAGCGTCGACGATAGGATACCCTGTCTTTCCGTCTTTCCAGGCCTGGAGCGCCTCGGGGTCCTCGTTCCACTGAATCGGCCGCTCGTACTCTTTGTAGTTTTCCGTGACGACGTCGGGGTTCGCAAAGAGCACTTGCGTGTAGAACTCTCGCCAGGCCAGTTGTGACTGGAACTCGGCGACGCTCTCGTCGCGCTCGCTGCCGGGTTCGACGGCCTCGCGAGCCGCAGCGGTCTCCGCATACACCTCCCGGATACCGATGGTGCCGTACTTAAGATGGGCTGACAGCCGGGAGCTGCAGTCATCGGCCGGGTAGTCCCGCCGGTCGTCGTAGCGGTATACGTTGTGGTCGAGGAAGTCGTCAAGCAGTTCGCGAGCCGCTTCGGTCCCGGCCGGGGGGATGTCGGCTTCGGGCTCGTCGAACCCCAGTTCATCGAGTGTCGGGAGGGGAGCGTCGTCCTCGAACGTGACGAGTGCGTCGGCACCAGGCGGGTCATAGGGTGCATCTTTCTCACGGTCCTGCCACTTCCGGCCGAAGTAGGTAAATACGCTGTACGGGTCGCCGTCGTTGGTCGTGATCTCGCCGGGCTCGTGGAGCACGGCGTTCTGAACGGCCTCGCGAACAACGTCGGCATCATCCAGGGCTCGACGGACGGCGGCATCTCGTTCGCGGGCCAGCCCGGAGTAGTCTTTCCCCCATGTCACGCGGTCGGCACCGTACTCGGTCGCCAGAGATGGCACTACCTCGCGGGGATCACCATGCGCGACCACGAGGTCGCTGCCGCGCTCGCGATACCAGGCTCGCAACCGGGCGAGCGCATCGAGCATAAACGCGACCCGGGGCGGGCCAGCGTGGGCGAGGACGCCACTGTCGAAAACGAACACCGGAAGGGCGGGATCGTCGGCGCTCGCACGGGCCAGCCCCGCGTTGTCCGCCGCCCGAAGGTCTCGCCGATGCCAATGGAGTCGCATACCGTCAGTAAGAATCCGGCGCTCAAAAAGCCGCACCCAACGCCGACGGCGTTTTGGTCACGGAGGCGGTCGTCGGCGGTATGAGTGATACCGCAGTGCTGTTGACAATAGAGGATGGGGTGGCCACCGTCACACTGAATCGCCCGGACGAACGCAACGCGCTGGCCGAGCCGACGGCCGACAGGCTCACCCAGCTGTTTGGAACCATTGCAGAGAGCGACGCCCGCTGTGTCGTCCTCCGCGGGGCGGGGCCAGCGTTCTGTGCTGGAGGAGATGTGGCTGCGATGGTCAACGGCGTCGACAGCGACCTGCCGCCGACCGAGCGCGTCGGGGCCATTGCGTCGATCAACGACGCCGTTGCGGCGGTCCGCAATTGCCGTCTGCCGGTACTTGCGGCTATCGATGGCCCCGTTTTCGGCGCCGGTTCGGGGCTTGCCCTCGCTTCTGACGTGCGACTTGCGAGCCCCGACGCGAAAATCGGGTTTGGCTCCCGACGGCTCGGGCTGGCCGTCGACGGGGGTGTCTCGTACTTTTTGCCCCGTCTTGTCGGCCCCAGCAAAGCGAAAGAGCTGGTCTTTACCGGCGAACTGCTGGACGCCGATACGGCCCGCGAACTGGGCATTTTCACCCGGCTGTTCGAGCGCGATTCCTTCGAGAGTGGTGTCGAAAACCTCGTCGAGACCATCGCTGAAGGGCCGACAACCGCACTCGCACAGGCGAAACGGCTCATCGACCGCGGTGGCGATGGCACCTTAGAGGAAGCCTTGGAGCGCGAAGCGACTGCGCAGGGCCTTACCAGCACCACAGAGGACCACGCAGAAGGGACGGCCGCGTTTATGGAGCAGCGAGAACCGGACTTTTCCGGGCGGTGACAGTCCGCGTAGACATCACTCACCGGCGCTCGTCTGATAGACAACCGTTCTGTCGACCCGTATACCCTGCCTGGGCGCCAGCGACCGGGCGAACCACACAGACCGAGAAACCAGTATATCTAAAGCTTACTCTCGGCGTCCTCGGCGAGTTCCTTCATCCGTTTGCTGAC
This sequence comes from Haloarcula sp., assembly GCA_028275075.1. GTDB lineage: Archaea > Halobacteriota > Halobacteria > Halobacteriales > Haloarculaceae > Haloarcula. Next base: position 3,866 of record JAQCNK010000109.1, read on the forward strand.
GCGGCCAGCGTCGGAGAACTCGTCTTCGCTCATCGCCGTCGCCAGCGCGTTGCCGAGGACGAAGACAGCGTGTTTGTGTTCGCTCTTCGACTTGTGGACATCCGAGGGACGCACGTCGAGTTCGCCGTATGGGTCGAACAGTTCCGCGTCGACGGTGTCCATCTCGTCGCGGAAGTACTCCATGATAGTTACCATCTGTTCATGTAATTCAAGCAGCTCGTCTTTATGCATTGTTGTGAAAGTAATTTGGTCCGAACGGTATAAGAATTACCCGAGATATTGCATTAGAAGGACATTTCTCGGACTGCTTGCGACGACACTGGCCGCATTTTCAAACTGGTGTCACAGCCACCAGTATCAGTCGCTCGTCCGCGACTCGGTGGGACTCGACGAGTGTCACGGACATCACGGAGGTGCCCTTCACCGCGCAAGCGATTTCGTTCGTTGCCTCGCTGTCAGAACACGTATTCGTCGTCGTGTCCCATCATCCCATCTTCTTCTTCGAAACCCGGTTCTTCGTCTTCATCCGTCGGCCCAGACGTCTTGTACGCCTTCAGGCCGGTCGCCAGGAGGTCCTCGATGGCCTCCTCACGATTGAGGAACTCGCCTTTCTCGACCATCTGAGCGATCTGCATTTCGAGGTGCTCAGGGATATTAATCTCTACCTTTGGCATCGCAACGTTGACCCCTTTGAGCAAGGTATATTTAAAACTGGCGGGGGTGGGCTGCTCTCGCGGGAGCGGTATACGGGTCGACAGAACGATTGATAGAATTCGGCTCGCCAGACCCCGGCGAATATCTAGCAGGACTTCTGTCGACCCGTATAGATTCGTCCTTTCTGACCCCCACGAGCGCGAAGCCATGACTCTCACGATTGCTTTGCTCGGTTGTGAGAGCACTCTATCTATAGTCAGGCTCAAAGGGGCGCAATCCTAAGGAGAACGTGATGAAACCACTGCGTGGTGAGCAGCCGACGGTCAGTGAGATGACGGTCGCCACACGCGGGTGCCGACTCGGTCCGGGTTCAGTCCGGACTGTCCTCGAAGCCGACAAACGCCCACGCTTTGGCTGGGCGTCACCGACAGAATCTCTCGCTGCAGCCGGTGGGGCAGCCACAGTGACTGCCGATGGGTCCGCCCGGTTCGACGATATCCGCGCGGCCGCCGCCGACGTGTTCGACGCCTGTGAGACTCCGACTGGGGGCCTCCCGAGCGTGGCCCGCCCGCGGCTGTTTGGCGGGTTCGCCTTTCACCACGGTGACCACAACGGCGCTGACTCACCGTGGGCCGAGTTCCCCGGAGCCGCGTTCTTCCTCCCGGAGATTCAGGTGACCAAACGTGACGGGAACCGCTGGCTCACGACCGCGGCGGCCGGCGAGAACGCGGCCGACCACGCCGAGGCGACACTCGCCACGTGGAAAGACCGACTGGCTGACGAGCCGGCAGTCAACGCCAAGCGGCGGCCCGGAATCGCCTCGCGCGAGCGCGACCCCTCGCAGGCGGCCTGGCGCGAACAGGTCGGCCGGGCCCTCGAAAGCGTCGAGGAGGGACGGCTCCAGAAAGTCGTCCTCGCTCAGGCGCTGCGCGTCCACCTCCAGTCCGATCTGTCGGTGCCGGACGTGTTCGCCCGGCTGGCCGACACCTATCCGGACTGTTACCGGTTCATGTTCTCGCCAGCCGACGGCGCGACGTTCTACGGTGCCACGCCCGAGCGGTTGGTCTCGCTTCGCGGCCGGACAGTGCGGACGGAGGCGCTGGCGGGGTCGACTGGCCGGGGGGACACGCCGGCAGAGGACGAGTGGCTCGCTGCGGAACTGCTAGACAGTACGAAGGATATCCACGAACACGAAATCGTCGCGGAGGCCGTCCGAGACCAACTCGAACCATTCGCTGCGTCGGTCCGTATCGGCGACCGCACCGTCCGCCGCCTGGCGACGGTCCAGCATCTACGGACCTCGATCACGGCCGAACTCGCGGCCGACGAACACGTCCTCTCGCTCGTGGATGCGCTGCATCCGACGCCGGCCGTTGGTGGCCTCCCGCCTGATGAAGCCCTGCAGACAATCCGGGAGACGGAGGCGTTCGACCGGGGCTGGTACGCCGCGCCTATCGGCTGGGTAGACGGCGCTGGCAACGGCACCTTCGCCGTCGGCATCCGCTCGGCAGTGGCCACCGAGCGCATGGCGACGCTGTTTGCCGGTGCCGGGATCGTCGCGGACAGCGATCCCGACCGCGAGTGGGACGAAGTACAACTGAAGTACCGACCGATGCTTGACGAACTCGAATGAGCTACCCCAACGTCAATACGCTGTGGGCCGAGACGCTGATCGCGGAACTGGTGGCCGGCGGCGTCGATTCAGTCTGTGTCTCGCCGGGGAGCCGCTCGACGCCGCTCACGGTGGCCTGTGCCGAACACCCCGACCTGCGGGTCTACTCGCATCTGGACGAACGGTCGTCGGCCTTTTTTGCGCTCGGTCGGGCCAAGCGAACCGGGAAGCCGACGCCACTGGTCTGTACCTCCGGAACGGCGGCGGCAAACTATCATCCAGCGGTCATCGAAGCCACCCAGTCCGGCGTGCCGATGCTCCTGTTGACCGCGGACCGCCCGCCCGAACTCACTGATTCGGGTGCCAACCAGACCATCGACCAAGAGAAGCTGTACGGCGACGCCGTCCGCTGGTACCGGGATATGCCCGAACCCGAAGCGACGCCGCGAAAAGTACGGATGCTCCGGACGACCGTCGCGCGAGCGCTCGCGAACACCACCGCTGGCGACCCGGGGCCAGTCCACCTCAACTGCCGGTTCCGCAAGCCGCTGGAACCGACACCCGTGCCACCAGCCCATCCTGCCGGCGTGCCTACCGACTGGGCCGACGGCGACCGGCTGGCCGCCGAGGGCCGTGACGGTCCGTTCGTCACGACTGCACAGGGTGCCGGCGAACTCGATGACGATACCCTCGCTGGCGTGGTCTCCGCCGTCGACGCGGCCGACCGCGGACTCCTCGTCGCGGGCCCGTCCGACGGTGGACTGGGTGTCGACGCGCTCGAAGCACTGGCAGCGGCGACCGGATTCCCCGTCCTCGCTGACCCGCTCTCGGACCTTCGCTTTGGCGCCCACGTCGAAGCGGCGCCCGTCATCGGTGGCTACGACGCCTATCTCGGGACCGACGCCGTGGCCGACTGGCCCGACCCTGCAGTTGTCCTCCGTTTTGGAGCGTCGCCCACCTCAAAACCGCTCCGACAGTATCTCCGGGACGCCGACTGTCGACAGTTCATCGTTGACCCGCGCGGCCGCTGGACGGAGGCGAGCTTCACCGCTAGCGACCTGCTGGTCGCCGATCCAGACCGAACAGCGAGAGGCGTTGCGAGTGGGGTAACCGAACCGGGCGATCCCGAGTGGGCCAAGCGGTTCCAACGCGCGGAGGCGGGGCACTGGGACACTGTCGGGGACGCGCTAACCGGAGACTACTGGGAAGGGGGTGTGCTGGCTGACGTGGCCCGTCTTGCGCCCGATCCGGCGACGGTGTTCGTCTCCAACAGCATGCCGGTACGGGACTTGGACCGCTTCGGCGAGCCGCGGACAGCCGACCGCACGGTACTTGGAAACCGCGGCGCGAGCGGTATCGACGGCATCATCTCGACGGCGCTCGGGGCAGGCAGTGCGACCGACGAGCCGCTCGTACTCGTCACCGGCGATCTGGCGTACTACCACGATATGAACGGACTGCTCGCGCTTGCCCGGTGTACTGTGGACGCCACGATCGTCCTCGTCGACAATGACGGTGGCGGCATCTTCCATATGCTCCCTATTGAGGATCACGACAGCTTCGAGTCGCAGTTCAGAACACCACACGGGCTCGACTTCGAGCCGACCAGCGAGCTATACGGGCTCGATTACCAGCGCGTTGCCGATCGAGCAACGTTCATCGACGCGTTCGAACAGTCGGTAAGCCGTGGGGGGACACAGGTCCTCTCCGTCGAGTTCGACGCTGAAGACAGTCACGCCCGCCGTGACGCGATCCAACGGCGACTGGTCGAGTCGCTCTAGTACCGCAACGCCGCCACCGTCAGGACCGAAAAGCCGAACGGAAGGATCGTCCCAGCCAACACGACAAATCCGACGGCCGAGATGTATCCGACGCCGGTCAGTCCGAGCCCGACGATGCCGATACCGGTCCAGCCCCCAAAACACAACAGCGCGACGCGTGGCACTGACTGAAGGTACACAATCGTCAGCAATGTACAGGCGCTCAGAACGAGATTGACGAACGTCGGAAACGCAGGAAACAGGGCCGAGGCCACCAAGAGAGGGTAGAGTGGGAAAAAGATGCCAAGCAGTGTGAGTTGCCGGCCCCGCGGCAACAGCGGTCCGCGGCTCTTCGTCGTTGTCACGTCATTGCGAACGCTGTACGGGTTGCCCGTCTCCTGGTCAGTCGTGGTTGACGCCGCGTCGTTACCCTCGACCCCGTTGTCAGGGCCCGTCCCTCGACGTTGCTGTCTTCCCCGGCTACGTTCTTGCCGAACCCGCTCGCTTGCCCGGCGCTCCCGACTGGCGCGGCTCTCTGTCTCTCTCCTAGTGGTCTGTTCGTCGGCGCCAGCGTCTGTTTCGTCTGTGCTGGCCGCCGTGTCGGACGCCGACGGGTTGCTGTTACCGACGTAGGCGGCGTGTCCGAGTCGGTCGTATCGCGCGCGTTCGGTCTCATCGACGAGAACGTCGCGGGCTTCGATGAGTGACTTCGTGGCCTGCTCGGCGTCGTCACTGTCGCTCACGTCGGGGTGGGCCTGTTTGAGTTGCTCGCGATAGGCGCTCTCTATCTCGCCGGTCGTCGCGTCTTCGGCGACACCGAGCACGTCGTAAAACGTCTCTGTCATGACGAGGAGGGCCAGTAAAAATTGGCTCGCAGCGAATATAAATTCACCCGGCCAATTATCAGTCGTTGACCTCTTGACCAGCCTCGGCTTCATAGATGTTGACGAGGCGTTCGAGGGAATCGGCGATGCGACCGAGCCTGATGAACAGCCTGTAGAAGATATAGACGAGCCAAACCACAACGACAGCGAGGCCACCCAGCAGTATCTGCTGGACGATAATAAGGCTGTACAGCAGTATCAACAGGGAAATCGCCGTGAGCGCGATAGAGAGTACACGGTTCGTGGAGGCCATCAGGTTGATTCACTCCTGACTGAACTGAAAGCCTTTCGCCGCCTCCGGGACGTTTTTGCCGTTATCGGCCCGCTACAGAGGTATGGTCTCTGAGACTTTCGACCCGGAGCGCTGGGACGCTATTGACCGGTTTGAGTTCACCGACATTACGTACCACCGCTCGACGGAGACGGGTGCGGTTCGAATCGCCTTCGACCGCCCGGAAAAACGGAACGCGTTCCGGCCCGAAACGGTCGATGAGCTCTCGACGGCCCTTGATCACGCTAAGCGACTGACAGACGTGGGCTGTGTCATCATCACTGGCAACGGCCCGGCAGAAACCGACGGCGGCTGGGCATTTTGCTCTGGTGGCGATCAGAGTATCCGGGGCGAGAGCGGGTACGAATACGACGCCGATGACGACATCGGCGACCCCGACGCCCCCGAGAACGTCGGCAGACTTCACATTCTGGAGGTCCAACGCCAGATTCGCCACATTCCCAAACCCGTGGTCGCGGCCGTCCCGGGTTGGGCCGTCGGCGGCGGACACTCACTGCACGTCGTCTGTGACCTCACGCTCGCCAGCGATGAGCACGCGAAGTTCCTGCAGACCGACCCCGATGTAGGCAGTTTCGACGGCGGCTTTGGCTCGGCCTATCTCGCCAGGCAGATCGGCCAAAAAAAGGCTCGCGAAGTGTTCTTCCTCGGGAAGACCTACTCCGCTACGGAGGCTGCGGATATGGGGATGGTTAATGACGTGGTCCCGCATTCGGAGCTTGAAGAGACGGCTATCGAGTGGGCCGAGCGGATGATGGAGAAATCGCCCACGGCGATGCGGATGCTGAAGTACGCGTTCAATCTTGATTCGGACGGGATGGTCGGACAACAGGTGTTCGCCGGAGAGGCCACTCGGCTGGCGTATATGACTGACGAGGCCCAGGAGGGACGCGATGCCTTTAACGAGGGCCGAGAACCGGATTTCAGCGACGAACCGTGGCACTACTGATACAGGCTGGTGTGGTGCTTGCCCGACACATGGGGAGGGCCGACATCAGTCTGTAGGACGGCCCTATGATACGGTCAGTTGTAAGCCATTGCCGGGATTTGCCGGACCCGGCCCGGCAAATCACCGGTAGATCGTTACAACCGACCGTATGAGGAGCGCAGGGATATCCGGTTTTGATTGCAGACCGAACTAGAGTCAGAACTCGCCACACTCCCCTATATCAGTGTAACGCAGTGTCTCTGGGTTCGAACGGCACCCTTTGATATTAGTAGATAGCAACAGTAAGTCAGCAGTATGGTTCAACTTGAACCGGTCGCTGTTCCGCTACAAACTAGTGACGCCACTGGGACTGTGTTTGGTATCGCTGTACTATTGTTTCAGCTACTACTTGCTGGAATTCAGTTCGCTGGCATGTGGGCGGTGTTTAGTAAAGCCGGCCGCGCTGGGTGGAAAGCGATCATTCCAATATACAATATCTACGTGATGACCCAGATCGGTGATCTGGAGTGGTGGTGGCTGCTCCTCCTCATCGTTCCCGTGGTGAATATCTACGCAGCCTACAAAATCCACCTTGGGATAGCGCAATCGTTCGGGAGAGGGATCGGGTTCGGGCTTGGACTGGCGTTCTTCGGACTCGTCTTTTTCCCACTCCTCGGCTTCGGTGATTATCAGTATCGCGACTCCGCCCAACTGGGGTAGTGTCCGTACACCAGTAGTACGCTTGGAA